>JAESSM010000073.1 GCA_016764115.1 Bacteroidia bacterium
AGGAGAACTTGATCTGGAAGATGATATAAAAAAGTATTTCCCCGATTTTCCATATGAAAATATTACTATTCATCTCTTGCTAACTCATCGGGGAGGTTTGACCAATTATATGTATTTCTCTGATATTCATTGGCCTGATTGGGAAATTCCAATTACCAATAATGAGGTCATTGAATTAATGACCGAACATCAACCAAAAACCTATTATCGCCCCAATAGAAGATATAATTATAGTAATACAGGCTATATGCTACTAGCTTCCATAGTTGAAAAAGTTACAGGAATGACTTTTCAGGAATTCATGAAAAAGGAAGTTTTTCAGGTGTTGAAGATGGAAAATTCATTTGTACGAGAAAAAGCAACAGAGCTTTCTAAGGAAAATGTGGTAATCGGGTATAACAAATTTAGAAGGCCAGATGAGACAAGTTATTTAGATGGTGTCGTTGGCGATAAAGGAATTTTTATCTCTGTTGAAGATCTATATTTATTTGATAAAGCTATTTCAAATGAAGACTTTCTTGCAGATGAAACGCTTGAGAAGGCCTTTACTCCAAGACATCGTGATTTGCATCGAGATGACAACTACGGATATGGGTGGCGCATTAATACCATCTCAAAAAAGGAAAACAAGAAAATTGTATGGCATACAGGGTGGTGGAAAGGGTTTCGCTCCTACTTCATTAAAGTTCTGCATAAAAACCAAACGATTATTATTCTAGATAATACCACGAGAGGAAGCTTTTTGAGAGTAAAAGAATTGATTGGATTATTGGAGTAAAAAATAGCGATGAATTTACTCCATCGCTATTAGTTCTTTTAAACATCTCTAATGAAAAGTCACCGCCTGATCCCGAATAGTAACAGGTACATATGGACTTAAAGTAGAAAGATCAAGAAAGTCCGTTGTAAATCCAGTATGGCTTGGTATTGAATCTCCATTTGAAACATATCCTCCTTGTGCTCCAATAAAATATCCCGGAGGTTTTGCATATTTCACAAACTCAGTAATTGCGGAGTCTACATAAGCGGAATCTTGTGTACCATCATACATATTGTGTAGCTCCTCGCTTAATACCTTATCAATCGAAAAATCAGAAAGAATATCAACATTAGTGCTTGTCGATGATGGAGGTAATCCAACCTCTGCTACTCCAATATCATCGGTAGAATGTGCATGAGCTCTAAATGCCCAATTACGTCCACCTGTATAGTTTGTATCGACTAATTGCACATTTGGATGATTTGAGTTTGCATAAACATCCAATACATCTCCACTCTTTCCTACAAACATCTTCATGTTATCCAAATCTGTACCTTCTGTTACTGTTAGTCCTGATAATGTAACTATCATCCTTTTATCATAACCAGATTCAACTTCACTGTACTCAACTTTTCCCATTAAATCCGGGTTATCAGTATTTGTTATGTCAATCTTGTCTGGATCAAGAATAGCTATACCCTTTACAGTGCTGGTATCCCAAAATACTTGTAAGGCTTTTGAAGAATCCTGATCCAACATCTCAAGAAAAAACTCCCAGTTTTCTCCATCATAAAATTCGTTTGCAACGATAGTAACGATCTTAGTTCTCCCATCATCCGCTGTAAAAGTAAATTCTGCAGGTCCACTTAGATTGTTTTTATTGATCGCAGTAATAATATTATCAACTATTTCAGCAGCGCTTTCCCCAACATTTACAAAAAATCGCATGTGTTCATAAATCTCATTACCTTCTAAAGATTCGTTGGTACCACTTGTTTTACCGTTACTCGCACCACTGATCGCATCAGGAATATCGACTGACATAGTAGTGATCAGTATATTACTGACATTGGTGGAATTGTTATTATCATCGTCTTTGCCGCAAGCATAAAACATTAATACTATGGCAATTACCGGGACTAAATAAGATGTTAGCTTTTTCATGGATTCTTAGTTTTAAGTGATTTTATATATGCAAATTTAGAAAATTGAATAACTTTTGCAAATCCTTACGTAAGGAGAGGAATAATACTTTCAATGTATTGTTCATCATTTCATTTATTCGTATTTTAGTTTTTTATATATTTTAGTAAAATTGAAAAAGTTATGGAAACTGCAACGATGAAATATCAAGAAGTAAAGAATTATGTATCTGGCAATTTAGTTTCAACTGATGTTGAGACGATGGAAGTTATTAGTCCCTTAGATGGATCACTATTATCAACTGTTCCTTTATCTAAAATGGATGATTTGGATGAAGCTGTCAAAGCTGCTCAGGCTGCCTATCCTGCATGGTCTGCAATGCCTATTAAAGACCGGGTGCAGATATTTTATAAATATAAAACCTTAATGCATGAAAACCTTGAGGAGCTTGCTAATTTGGTTCATGAAGAGAATGGTAAAACAATTGGAGAATCCATTGCAGAAGTTGAGAAAAGTATTGAATTAACTGAATTTGCATGCTCTCTCCCTCAGTTAATACAAGGTGAAGTTTTAGAAGTAAGTAAAGGAGTTGAATGTAGAATTGAGAAAAAACCAATAGGTGTTGTAGCATCAATTGCTCCATTTAACTTCCCACATATGGTACCACATTGGACATTACCCAATGCTATTGCTTTAGGAAACTGTATGATCATCAAGCCATCAGAAGTAGTTCCGATAAGTGCGATTAAAATAGCTGAAATGTTAAAAGAAGCTGGTTTACCTGATGGTGTTTTTAATGTTGTTAATGGTGATAGAGCTATAGTTGAAGCTATTTGTGATCACCCAGGAATTGAAGCAGTTTCATTTGTGGGCTCAACTAAAGTTGCCAAGATTGTATACAAACGAGCTACGTCTAATCTTAAAAGGTGTGTTGCTTTAGGAGGAGCCAAAAATCATTTATTGGTTTTTCCTGATGCTCATTTAGAGATGACTGCTTCTAATGTCGTTGCTTCCATGTCGGGTTGTGCCGGACAAAGATGCATGGCTGCTGCATCCATGGTTGGTGTTGGCGCAGTTGATCATATTGTAGATAAAATGTGCGAAGAAGCTCAGAAAATAGTACCCGGTGAGAATTTAGGTTCTGTTATTTCTGCAGCAGCAAAAGAAAGAATTGAAAATTATATTGATGAAGCTGAAAAAGCTGGTGCTAAAATTTTAGTGGATGGCCGTAATGCTACTGTTCCAGGAAAAGAAGGTGGTTATTATGTTGGCCCAACTATCATTGATCATGTAACTCCTGATATGGCCATTGCCAAAGAAGAAGTTTTTGGCCCTGTTATTTCGATCATCAG
>JAESSM010000217.1 GCA_016764115.1 Bacteroidia bacterium
ACAAATCATACTTCAGCTGTATACAGAGCCAAGTTCTCTTTGGATGATAAATATATTCTCACAGCTTCGTTTGATCACACTGCCCGCCTAACCCCATGGCGTGTTGAAGATGTACTGCAAAAAATAAACGTAGACAAAGTACGTGGAGAAGTTTGGGAGCTAGGAGAGAAGGATAAAGAAGTGTACGGAATAGAATAAAAGCTAAAACAGTTGTTTGGCAATTCCTTTTTTGTAATGCTCACTTTGTATAAGGTTGCCTAAGAAATAATTAGGTAATCTTTTAATATCTATCGTTACATCTACCAGATGATTTTCATAAATAGAAGTTGCAGTTTGTAATACAAATTGCTTACAGCTAACATTTCCGGTTATATTTCCCTTTAAAAAAAGATTTCCGTTTACATAAACTTGCCCTAAAACAATTGTATTGGGTTTAATCATGAATGATGATTTATTTAAAGAGCTTCCACTTTCAGTAATCACAATACTTCCCATTATTTTGCAATCCGTTTCTATTATGCCAAAAGGCTTATTGAGTGTTTCAACATCATCAATTAAACAAACCGTAGAAGGATAATTCAGCGTGCATTTTTTCGAAATTTTGATCGAGTCTGTTGCAAATAATTGTAATACCCCTCTAAATCCCTGTTCGACTTCGATAGTTGGGGCATATACTAGAATATCTTCTAATTGAGTCTCATTTCCTATGAATACTTTCTCATAAGAAATAACAATAATGTTCCCATATATTTTGTTTTGAACAATGGGTATCGCGGCTTCGGAAAAATAGATTACCTGTTCATTATTAAATGAATTGAAAATAGAATCCGGAATAGTTACCCAATTTTGATAATCAATATTTAATTGATCAATATTTTTTGTCAAGAGATCTAAGTTATGATCAATAATACTTGAATCAAGTTGCGGCAAACTGGATTTACTATCTTTAACAGTACCATGAATGAGCTTATCCCCTTTAAAACTTTTTCCTTCGATGTAAGCTCTTTTTACTCCTGCTTTTGGAAGAAAACAATCACCAATAATTTGAGTATTACCAGAAAGCGCTAAAGGTTTATTCTTATCCGAAAGATATAGAGCCGTTTGATTGATGAGTTGCGATTTTTGTCCAATCAGGCCAGCTTTTGTGAATTTTTTCTTTTTGTGAAACGATCTAGAAATCCCAACTTCATATAATCCCCAAGTTTTCTTTTCAAGGTAAACTGAGTCCTGATTATCACCATAAAGATCAATAACTTTACTTGAATAAAATGTAGAAGTTGTATCCGCTAAAAGAATGTTAAATCCTGAATTAGCATTAGTAACTAGGCGGTTGTTTATTTCAATATCTGAATATTGGGTGTTCTGAAATAGAGACAATAAAATGAAAAATGTGCAGATGATCATCACGATCAAGGCAATGACAATTGCATAGAATAATGCAAAGCCTTTAAGCTTCTTATAGTATCGAAAAAGCACTGATAATAGCCCTATTTCTTAATCATGAATTTCTTTATTTCACTCATAGCCACTTTTTCATCGCCCCAACTGATCAATTCCATTTTGCCAATTCCTTTGTAGTGTAAAAACCAGGTTTCAATGATGTTTTTTACTTGAGGATATTTTTGAGAAAGTTCATCAAACGTTGTAGCCTGAAGAAGCTGGTTGGCTGGATCTGCAGGAATTCCAATAATTTTACTGTCCAGCTCTCCTCTATCTTTCAATTCGAGAATTGCTATAGGGACTATTTCCACGATAGTTCCCGTAGTAAAACTTTCTGATATTACTAGTATGTCTAATGCGTCTCCATCTCCTCCAGTTGATTCATCCATTAAAGTAGAAGGGATAAAACCATAGTTCCCGGGATATGGTAGAAAGTCTATTATTCGATCCTTTCCATTTTTCTGATCGCAAGGGAAGGTATTGGTATTCTCATCAAACTCTATTTTGTGATTGGTGCCAGCAGGAATTTCAATAACAGCATTTACAAAGTTATTAGTTGAAAAAGTAGCCACTTCCTTGTACTTAATATTGCCAGACGAAGTGAACAGTATTAATGTAATGAATAGGTAGAGTATCCTTGACATTTTCTTATTTGTTAAGATGAATTTAATTTTGAGTTTTTTTTACAGCCAATTGAATGAAGATGAAAGTAGTTACAAATGCCAATTTAGACAGCAATAGCCCTTTTATGTTCCAATTCTCCTATTTTTTCTAACAGCCAATTAATATCTGCAATGTCTTTAACATTTTTAATCTCACTTTTCATTCTAGCAAGTTTGGCCTGGTCATCAGGTAGTAACTTTGTGAGTTTCTTGAGGTAATTGATAAAATTCAAATAATTTCTTCTGTGGTTGTCTGAAATTAATTTATTTCTTCTTAAAAAAATCCTTGAGCTGTCAATAAGGGAGTAAAGCGCTGTAATTTCATCAGCTTCATAGTAGGTTTTTAATAGTGTTGCTCTGGAATCCAGTCCGTAAAACACATCTTTATATTCTACTTTTTGCAATAGCTTAATTACATGACTAAAATTCTTGTTGTGAAAGTGAAGTTTAGCCATATTATAGATATATGCATTGTCACGATACTCTGTTGCGATTTTGCCTTTATAACTTTTAATAAAATCCTCAACCCAGGTATTTTCGTTTAGCCTTAATCCTATCGCGACTATATTTTTATAATCCCAGGGGGATAAAATTTCTTGTGTGAAAATTACTTTTGTATCTAAAACTATTTGGTACAGTTCGAATAGTTCATTTAAAAATTTCGGTACACCAGTGTTTACTTTTTTAATACAGTAATTTTGTGCAAATCCATACATGACACGCGCTTCATCATGATCAAATTTCGAAGCGTGCAGAGTTAAAAGATTCTTTAAATCAAAATAATATGCTTCATTTCTGCTATCGGTTAAAGTTATTAGGATATTAAAGTAGATCATAATGGCAGGAATATGATCGTAGTTATTTGATTTTACATGTTGAACAATTTCATCAATAAAAAGTATGTCATAGTCAAGAGCAACTACATTTTTGTAATTCAATATTTCGCAGTAGTATTTGAGCTTATTGATCAAATAAAAAGCATCCAGATTATCGATTGTCTTTTTGATATTTACTTCATTGGAGCGTTCTAATCGTTTTTCTAAGTGATTGTTATATTCTCTTTCTATTTGGTATTGTTTGAAATAGAAATATGCATTTCTGATCTTAGCTTGAGCTTGTGATTTTTGAGCAATTTTCATAGAATTGTCAAAATACTTATTTAGTTTCCTGTCATTTAATGACATTAACAAGTTGTTTTGTTTGTTAATTGGGTTATCCATGTATATATCAAGGGCTAAATAATCCCTTACTAACTTTAGTAATTCTGAGCACAGTCCTGTAAAGAATTGAATATTATATTTAGTATTTGGGTAAATTTGAGACCACACAAATTCCTTAGAAATAGCCGTTTTTTCTTGAGGGTAATACGACTGCTCAATTACCTTGTATAAATTTATTAAGATGCTATTTTCGTTGTATAAAGGGGATCGGATAAACTTTAGAAATCTTTTGTGGTCTTTGGCGGAGAAAGTGTCAAAAAACTCAATCAATTTAGTGCTTTTCATATTGCTTTAAGTATTTTTACCGGCTGAAGAATATATGATATTCCCTATAATATGTAAATAATGTTCATTTATTCTCTTTGAAATATAAATTAAACGTACTGTAAATCAGGAGTTTAATTCATCAGGATGCCGAAATAACTGACAAATATACTGTCAATAGTTCATATAATGGCTTAAAATTGTACTTGATTTTAATAATTAAATGTAATTACTTAGTAGAATGGGGATTAAGTGTCAAATTAATAAAGGATAATAACTAGCAAAATGAAAAAAATTAGCCTACTAGTTTTAACGGTCTTACTTGGTTTGCAAGTGCATAGCCAGGTATTTACAAAAGACACCACAGCAATTATTGCCAATGATGGATTATGGACCTTTGGCGGAGCTTGGGGTGATTATGACAACGATGGATATTTAGATCTTTTTATCTCCAACATCTATTCAGATAATATACTGTACCATAATAATGGGGATGGCACATTTACAATAGCTGATACCTCAATAATTGAACATGCCGGTACTTATACAAGGTGTGGAGTTTGGGGAGATTACGATAATGATGGAAATCTTGACCTTTTTGTAGCGTGTGGTGGTGGTAACGCAAGTGTTAATAATCTTTTATATAATAATAATGGAGATGGCACTTTTACCAGAATAGATACAGGGAATATTGTGAATGATGCAGGATATTCTAGTGGTGCTACTTGGGGGGACTATAACAATGATGGATATCTTGATGTATTTGTAACTAATGGCAACACAACTTCTAATTTTTTATATGAAAACAATGGAGATGGAACTTTTACGAAAATAACAACTGGAGATGTAGTGGCAGATGCTGCAACTTCCGCAACTTGTACTTGGGTTGATTATGACAGAGATGGACAGCTTGATCTATATGTTGCCAACTGGGATGTCAATTATTTATACAATAATAATGGGGATGGAACTTTTACAAGAGATACTTCAGCAGGTGACATTATTACTGACAACCAAAGTTCAACTGGAAGTAGCTGGGGAGATTATAACAATGATGGTTATCCTGATCTTTATGTTGCAAATTTCAATTATGAAAACAACAATCTTTACCAAAACAATGGGGATGGAACTTTTACAAGAGATACTTCAGCAGGTGAAATTATAAACGATGGGAAACGATCGACAGGAAGTAGTTGGGGTGATTATGATAATGATGGAGATTTGGACATGATGTTATCAAATTGGGGCTCAACCAATCATTTCTATACGAACAATGGAGATGGCACATTTACCAAAGATACTGTTGTAGCAATGGCTTTAGATCAAAGTGCATCTCATGCGGCAGTTTGGGGTGATTATGACTTAGATGGAGATGTAGACCTGTTTGTTGCAAATGGAAGTAACTATAACAACTTCTTTTATACAAATGACGGAAACCTAAACGGCTGGATAAATTTAAAATTAGTAGGTACTGTTTCTAATGCTTCTGCTATAGGGGCGAAAGTTTCCATTTTAGCTACGATTAATGCTACACCTAGATGGCAGTATCATGATGTTATGGTCGAGACAGGTTATGATGGACAAAATAGCTTGAATGTTGAGTTTGGATTAGGTAATGCGACCGTTATTGATTCAATTAGAATTGAATGGCCATCCGGAATTGTTTGGGACACTTCCAATGTGAATGCCAAACAGTTTCTGACAATTAATGAACGTCAAACTTGTGATGATCTGTGTGTTTGGCCAGGCGATGCCAATGCTGACGGGATTGCTAATGTTTGGGATTTGTTACCAATATCTGTTGCTTTTGGGGATACTGGTGCTGCAAGAGTTAACGCGAGTATAGATTGGAAAGGACAATTTGCAGATGACTGGACCAATACTTTGTTAGAATGGAATATTAATAATAAATATGTTGATTGTAATGGTGACGGAGAAATTGAAATAACCGATGTCTCAGCAGTTGTGCAAAACTATGGTTTAATCCATTCCAAATCTTCCTCGTCTGATTCGTATAGTGCATTAAATCCGGATATGTATTTTGAGATACGTTCGGGGGATATAGTGCCGGGATCTCTTGTAGAAGTTGGAATTATGGTTGGTAGAGATACTGTGGAAGCCTTGAGGTTATTTAGTTATGCCTTTTGCATCAATTATGATCCACAATATATTGATAGCGGCAGTGTAAATATTAATTTCTCCAATTCGTTCATTTTCAGGGATACCAATAGTTTTACATTGGTGCAAGATTTTTATACTAATGGTAGGGTAGAAGCAGGATTAGGAAATAAAAACCAAATAAACTCCGCTGGAAGCGGGGAAATTGGTACAATGACATTCTTTGTGACCGATAATGTGAATGGTATTATGGATAGTATTAGATGGTTACCTATAGAATTTTGCAATGTGCAACTAATAGATAGCGTTGGTCAGGAATTGACTGTAAATACTTTTAAAGATAGCGTTGTAATTGAGGTAGTTGGAATTGGTGACCAAACATTACCCTCAAGCAAAATTAAAATCTATCCCAATCCGGCAACTCACAATTTGAATGTAGCCTTTGGAAACTTACAAGTTGAAGAAATTCGATTAATTAACGCTATTGGTCAGGTTGTGTATTCTGAAAAAATAAGTAAACCAACAATTCATAATTTTGATATTGTCGAATTTAATAATGGTATTTACTTTTTAGAACTTCTCTCTCAACAGGGAATTGTCAGAAAAGCAGTTATTTTAAATCAATGATAACTAGCTTTATTTTCTTTTCTTTTCCTCTATCAGTAGTTGGAGTTTTTTACCTTTCTTAGAGTATACTGTTCCGGTTATTTTGGTCTTCTTTTTGTATATGTGAAGTGTTTTCAGGTAAAAATCATTAGGGCCTCCAAACCATGGAAAATCAAAATAAATGGCTTTAGGAGTTTTTTTCGATATGTATATTCGCACATATTTTTTCTTATCCGTAATGTATATAAGTGCATCGGTATGGAATTCCATTTCAGTTGATTTACCTATGTCAATTTCTACCTTTCCTTTTCTTACTATTTTTATTCTCCACCTGCGTTTCTTTTTATAAAACTTCCATGTGATAGATATAATGTTCCCTTTTATGATTTGCTGAATAAAATTCAATAGGAACCTGATAGCTCGGGCTGCACTTTTCTTGTTATCAGAAGTTATTTTTTTATCTGTCGTTTCTTTTATTTCCTTTTTTAGTTTAAGAAGGAGCTTCTTCAATTCACCCAACTCTTTCTTGTCTTTCTTATCAATTTTACCATCATGGCAAATCTTCTTTGTAAAATGACCGCTTACAGCTTTTATGGCTGTCTTGATTTTGCTTGCATCTTTTAGAGTTTTCGGAAACATTCCTTCAAGCATTTCTGTAAAGGCATTTTTTGAATCGGTTCTTGTATTTCCCATAGTATTTTAATTTAATTTTTTAAACTCGCTCCATTGTCTCATTTGGAACCAGCCCATCATCAAATAACTTCTATATTTTCATTTTTATGTCCTATAGTATCTTCCTCATATTTAGGGAGATAAGTTATTTTCTTTGGATCATATTACTTAAAAGTAACATATAAGCCATCAATAATGTTGTTTTTCTGACCATTTAAAGGTAATACTTTTGCTTTTAATTAATACAAAAGAATATTGTTCAATATAAATAAGAAAAAAGTAATGAAACGAGCCATTATAAAACTTTGCCGCGCAGGAAGATGATAAAAGGCGAGTTCCATATGGCCATTAAAAAACCAAATTATAAGCATATGAAACGAATTATTCAAATTATCATTTTATCTGCTCTACTAACGAGTGCTGTAAAATCAATTTATGCTCAACAAAATTCTGTCGGTGAGATCATGTATGTAAATCAAGACATGAGAACTGGTCAACTAATGGATATTAATACTGGGAAAGTGCACCAATTTTTGATCCCAATTAGAATGGATGGAATTGGCCCTGGTGATAAAACCGAAATTAAGATCCCAGCTAGAAAAGTAGTACGTTATACAATGGGTAATGCAGACTGGAGCGAAGAAGGAGATGCAAGAATAAGTAATGCAGACTGGAGTGAAGAGGGAGATGCAAGAATTAGTAATGCAGATTGGAGTGAAGAAGGTGATGCTGTTGTTTTGATAGTGAAGAAATTAATTCAGTAATAAACTTACGGGACATTCAAGGGATTACGGTCAGTATACCCTTCTTACTATTTCAATGTGTTTTCAGTTTAAACCAAGAGGTACATCTTAAAGTTGTGACCATTATTGAGGGATGTTCAAAATAAAAGAAAAGTATTTATTTAAAATTGCCTAATAAAAATGTACCTTTGCGGCCAAATTAAGAATCATATAGTATAATATGTAAAAACAATAAAATATTTAGTATAAAACTATTACGAAACTATATTTTACAACTAACACTGATATGAAGAGTCTTAAATTTATTTCAATTGCTTTAATTGCAATTTTTGTGACAACAAATATTGCCAATGCACAAATGAAATTACAACCAAAAGGAGGTAGTAATAACCTAACTAAAGGAAATCTAAACTTAATTGATTGCTTTACAGGGTTAAGAGAAGAAGTTGTATCTACCAGAACTATTTGTGCTGGTACGGAACAGATTTTTGATAATGGAAAAAGGATAATCGATTACAAGAAATTGATTGATCCCAAAATGAAAGAGAGTAATAATCATGAGTGGGTGATTAAAAAGAGTAAGTCTTTATATAAAGAGGAAAGAATAAAGAAGGATCGAATAACTCATAAATTTGACCAGGCAGGAGAATATGATGTGATGTCAGAAACTAAGAATAGGTGTGGAGGTATTGATCGTAAAATTCATAAAGTAACAGTATTACCAAATCCTAATATTTCAGTAACCCCTCTTGATCCCACAGTTTGTATTGGTACAGAGGTAATTTTAACTGCTTTTGGAGCGGTTTCTTATGTATGGCAGGATGGCACTACAGGATTTGAATATAAAACAACTCCTACCGTTCAAACAACCTATACAGTAACCGGAACTGATGGAAATGGATGCTCAAACGATGCTTCGACTACAGTTACTGTGAATGCTACTCCTGATGCCAATTTTTTCACCAGTGTCCAATGTTCAGATAATCCGGTTGATTTTTTTGTATACCAGAGTACTGACTATAATCAAAGTACAGCAACCTATGAATGGGATTTTGAAAGTGATGGAACAGTAGACTATACAACTGTTGGTGATTTAACAGCAAGTCATCAATATGCAGCTGGTGCTTATGATGTTACCTTAAAAATCACTACTGCTAATGGTTGCGTTGGTACAAGAACGGCAGCGATCAATGTAAATTCACCTCCAGTTGTTAATTTAGGGTATGATAATTACAGATGTGAAGGTTATCCATTAACACTTAATAGTGGGTATTCCACAGGAGTATTGTGGTCCACTGGAGAAACCACTCAGACAATTGATGTAACAACAACCGGAACCTATAGTGTAGTGGTAGATAACGGAAATGGTTGTACAGCGAGTGA
>JAESSM010000074.1 GCA_016764115.1 Bacteroidia bacterium
CCATTTCCATCAAAATCAAAAGGAACTTCCATTGCTTCATCAGTGCCATAAAAAATAATTTCCATTGCTTCATCAGATATTTTGGATAATGGCGTATCTAAATCAAAATCATTGAGTTTGCCAATAGCTTCAATTTGTCTCTGTAACAAAGGTGTTTTGATCGTGTTTAAGGGAGCCAGTCCACCTTTTGCAATGCTTAGTTTTTTATCTGGAATTAGTGCTCCAACATTAACCTCTTTTATTATTCCCAAGCCATTACATTTCGGGCATGCGCCATAAGGAGAATTGAATGAGAAGCAATTCGGAGCTGGTTCGTCATAGGCAATGCCTGTGGTTGGGCACATCAAATACTTGCTGTAACTGTGAAGTGTGGGGTCTTTTTTGTCCTCAACTTCAAGAACGATCATAGATCCGTTACCCATTTTTAAGGCAAGGTCGGTAGATTGTGAGATTCTGGTGTGGGCTGATTCGTTTACATGAAGTTTATCAATAACGATCTCAATATCATGCGTTTTGAATCTTTCGATCTGCATATCTTCAAGCAAATCAGTTATTTTACCGTCAATTCTTGCTTTTAGAAATCCTTTTTTCCTATATCGATCAAATAACTCTCTATAATGTCCCTTTCTTCCTTTAACAACGGGAGCTAAAATGATGATCTTTTTTTCGTCTAGTTTTTCTGAAATGTTATTCACTATTTGATCATGAGAAAATTTGACCATTTTCTCACCGGTATTGTATGAATAAGCTTCTCCGATTCGTGCATAAAGCAAACGGAGGAAATCGTAAATCTCAGTAATTGTTCCTACTGTTGACCTTGGATTTTTTGAAGTTGTTTTTTGCTCTATAGAAATTACAGGGCTTAGTCCTGAAATCTTGTCGACATCTGGTCTTTCGAGAGTCCCTAGGAATTGCCTCGCATATGCGGAAAATGTCTCTATATATCTTCGTTGACCTTCTGCATAAAGTGTGTCAAATGCAAGGGAAGACTTTCCACTTCCACTCAGACCGGTAACAACTACGAGTTTATTTCTAGGAAATGTAACATCAATATTCTTTAAATTATGAACTCGGGCACCGTATATTTCTACTAATTCTTCAGGCATGCTTTACTAAGTATTTTAAAAAGCGGTGCAAATATACGAATGGTAAGCGTTTTATGGAACGGAAATATTCCGTTTAATAAGGAAATTACTTATTCAACACTAAAATATGCGAAAAATTGAGGTCATATTGGGCCTGCCTATCCGTTAGACAAAGATGTCGAATATTGACCGTCAACGCTTCGAAAACTCAGTCTGACTACCCATAAATTGATAAATGAGTTACTAAAATATAAAACAAGAAAGATAGTTATTCAGTATTCTCGGTTTGCTCTAATGGGGAGGTTATATCATCAGGTTCGGTAAAAATAATGAGCTGCTGATTTTCATTTAAGAAAGTTTGAGTTAATCCATTCCAGTCCATAATATCCTGAACTTTGATTTTGTATTCTTTCGCGATCATGTTGATGTCTTCTCCAGGTTGAACAATGTGAATCAATTCGTTTAGGTTTAATTTATCTTTTTCATGACTCAACATTTCTGTTTCAAGGCCTTTTAGGTAATATTCATTATTTGCTAAAGGATCAAAATCAAGTTTAGGAATTTTTATAGTGTATTCTTTGTGGGATTTATTAGTCAAATAGGAATCTCTAAGCCAGGGGTTAAATATCTTGAGCATTTTGTAATTGATGCCATGTTGAAACGAAAAGTTGGCGAAATTGGTAACCGCTGTATCAATTTTAATTTCCTTAAAATCAATCGATTGATAAAGATCTTCATCTCTATAAATGAAACCATATCTTGAAGGATCATTTAGTATTTCTTTTAATGCCAACAGCCGGAAAATGTACCTTGAAGTTTCAGCGTTTAGTATTAGATCATAATATGCATTTACTTTTTGACGGTTCAATTGTCGCTTTATTCCGGTAATTCCCATGTTGTATGATGCAGCTACTATTGTCCAGTTACCAAATACGTCATATGAATGTGATAAATATTTACAAGCAGCCTCAGTTGCTAATTCTACATGGTAACGCTCATCAACATTTCCGTTTACTTCTAAGCCATACTGAATAGCTGTTTGCTTTAGTATTTGCCAAAATCCAACCGCTTTTTTAGGGGAAATCACATTAGATAAACCACTTTCAGCTAATGGTAAATAAATGAAATCTTCAGGAATTCCATGTTCTTTCAAAATGGGCTTTATAATAGGGAACCACCTGTTAGCACGTTTATGATGAAGTAAAGTTTGTGAATGGAAGTAGGTATTAACCAATAATTCTCTGTCTAACCGCTCCTTTACATTGAAGTCTTCAAGTGGTACACGTTCCCCTGCAAAGTCCAGTTTGTTCGGAATACCTAGTGAATAAATATGGTAATTCTCTCTAAACTGACGCTCGTATCGATTGTGTTCTTCATCTGTGCTAAAACTAAAAAGTTTTATAAGCACGATGATACACACAAACGAAATGAGTGTGTAGGCTGCATTTCTCATAAAGGCCGAGAAAGAAAATTTGTTGGCTATTAGAAAACGTGGAATTAGTTTTCTAATGTTTTCCCCGTTATTAGTTAGTATTCGGCATGTATACTTACGCAAATTTACGATAAATGTTCTAAAATTCATGTGTTTATAATTGATTTTCATTGGGCACTTGGAACCACCTAATAATCATTCGCATTGGTATTAAAGGGTTTAGCATGTTGGTTTCATTTAAAAAGAGAAATAGTAGGTTGCATTAAAATTTCTTCCCGAAGCATTAATGCCAGAACTAAAAACCCGGTAATTTACATCAAACAGATTTTCAATTATAAAGTTTAACCTGCTCTTATCACTGATTATCCATGCTGTGCTAAGATTGTAGATTATCCAGTTAGGGTTTCCGGTTGCTGGAATTCTATTGTCATTTAGCTCTACATTGCTCATTTGATTGATCTTTTTAGCAGCATTGTATATTATGTTCAATCCCATATGGAAAGTTGTTCCAGTTTTTTTAACTCCGAAAATTCCTTTTAACGGAGGTATGCCAGTTAAGGGCTCGTTACCGGAAACATCCCATCCTTGTGTATAACTAACGCCACCAGTAATTTTCCATGAATTTCTTATATCTGTATAGTCCAATTTTAAAGGTGTTCCGTATATATATGCATACCCAGTGTTTGCTTTACTGTAATAGTAATATTTATCCTGACCATCAAAATGGAATGCAGAATCAAGAAAAGTGGTAGGTGCTCTTACAATTGCATTGAACAAATAACTGTAATATGGATTCAGGGAAATAGTTGTGCTGGAATTTTCATTGGGTTTATAATAGCTGATCTCAAAATCAGAATTAATAATATACTCAGGTTTGATATTTGAGTTAGGTACTTCGTAAATAAAGCCTGCTCCTTCGCCAAGTTTTGCTAAGTCATCTAAGTTTGGAGTTCGAAACCCTGATGAAATGTTATAGCGAATTTTTAGATCATTAAACTTAGAAAGTATACCGAAATTTCCTGATGGTGCAAAAGAACTTTGTTCCGTATTCTCTATGGTCTCATTGAAAGAATTATAGGTATCCTCAGCAAACGCTACGTTCAGATCTGAATAGTTGATCCTCATTCCTGTATTAATAATCAAATTCTTTTTATGGTTGATATTGAAATTAACATATGCACCACCGTGTCTAAAAGTTGAACCATCAGGATATCTTCCCGAAACTCTTGTTTCTTTAAAACTAACTATTTGTTCTTCGTATCCTTCACTGGCAATTTGCTCTGCTATTAACTCTATACCATAATTGAGTTGATGCTTTTTTCTTCCCAGATCGGATTTTATGAAATGTGTGTTAAAGTTGTAGATATCTAATATGTCTCTTTCTTTTAGTCTTATCGGATTTTTAAATTTTCTAATCACTCTGCCTTCATGGATCTTCTGATAAGCCATGTTGATATATATATGATCATAAAATGAGCTTGATTTTTTGATCTCCAATGTATTGCCGAACATGAATCTACTGTAAGGATCATAATACCATTCGGCATATTTTGCTGAAGCACTATCAATGTTCAATTGAAGTTTATCAAACCTGTTTACTTTTTCCATTGAATTGAACTGAAAATTAGCAGTGTAATTAACATTACTATTCAATCTTATCTTGAATTTTTGGATTGCAGAAAGCTGACTATGGTCTGTTCTTTTTTGTATATAACGATTTTGGTTCGCCTCTATCTTATCACGTATGGTATCTCCAACAATTTGTGAAACAGTATAATAATTCACATCTCCCAAGCCAATATTCTTGATCTTTCCTTTTTTTGAATCGCCAAATGTCTTATAAGTTATACTCGATAAAGATGCCCAATTGCAGAAACCTATATTTAGATCAGCGTGGGTACTGAGTTCGTTGGAGGCAGAAGTTGTTTTTACATAGTAGTTACCAAAAGTATTTGGCTTCTCATTGATCTTGCCGATTATAGGATCTTTTGTTTTGAGATGAATTGTTCCACCCAAGGCATCGCTCCCATATAATGAAGAGGATGGCCCATAAATAACATCCATTTGTTTAAGTACGGATTCATCAAGCAGTAGTATGTTGTGCACGTGCCTGCCTCTGTATATTGCATTGTTCATTCGGATTCCGTCCACCATTAAAAGGACCTTATTTGCTTCCAAGCCTCTAAGAATTGGAGAACCTCCTCCTCCTTGGGTCCTCTGAATAAATATATTTGGATTTGCTTCGAGCACGTCCGCTGTGTTAGTAGCATTTAAAGACTTTACATCTCTTGCTGAAATGATATCCAGCTTTTGAGTCAGGTCTTTGTGATAACTATCCGGGGGTTTTGCGGAAATCTCGATCGGCCCTAATTCAAATACTTTCTCCTGAAGAATAACTATTTTGTTTTTAATGTCATTCTTAAATGGCCCTTTAATAATTTGATCCTCAAATGACTGATGAGAAATAAATACATAATTTGTATTTGAAGGTACTTGCATTTTAAATTTGCCAGTGCTGTCTGTAACAGTTTGACATTCATCAGCATTCTCGCAAAATATGTGAGCCTCTGCAACTCCTTTAAGCGGATTACCTCCTAGTATTTGTCCTTCAATAGAAATGGTTTGCCCCCAGGAAATAATTGGTAAAAAAAATATGATGAACGATATAAAGTACTTCGTTCTGGATTCAGTGTATATCATCCGTTCAATGAACCTTGTCGTGTTTCAATACAAAAGTATTAATTACAATATTTGTACCAAAGACAAGTTATCAAGATGTTTTCGTGGAAATAAAATATGAATGGATATTTAGAAAAAGAATGATTGATAATACTGAACAGGAAATTACAAAAGCCAGTAAGACCGAATTATTTTCGTACTTGAATTTTACAAGATGCTCTCCTGCCGGCAACATTGCAGAAATAAATAAGCAATTTGATGTGAAGTGCTCGACAGGAATATCGTCAATTAGAACTTGCCATCCTGTGTAATTGCTCTGTAATAGGGTTATAAGTTGATTATGAGAAGTTTTGGTCTTGACTAATATTTCAGTTGGAGAAAAACGTGTTA
>JAESSM010000075.1 GCA_016764115.1 Bacteroidia bacterium
AACAGTTGGGAATTTCATTGCAGTCGTTGGGAAAATTGGGCAAGGTAGTTGCGTAAGAACTGTAAAGAAGACAATGAAAGAAGGTTCAAATATTAAGGTTTGTTCAATTAATGCTCCCGCTTCTATGCCCGGAATTGATTTTTCTGATCACCTTAATTACTGGAAATATGACTATAAAGCTATAATGATAACCAACACTGCATTTTATAGGAATCATAATTATCATGATGGTAACGACTCGATTGAAACGTTAAATTTCGATAAAATGGCCGAAGTTGTTAAAGGAGTTTATTGGACAATTATAAATTTGTAGAAAATGATTAATAAATCTATGATCTATTTTATTTTATTATTGTTTGTATTCGCAGTTGGTGGAGTTACCCTTATTGCTATCGGCCAAAACAAATTGATCTTTTTTCCTGAGAAATTACCTCAAGATCATGTTTTCAGTTTTCCCTTCCCTTTTGAGGAAATTAATGTACAAACTGAAAATGATGTAACAATCAATGCCTTGCACTTCAAAGCCAATCAATCAAAAGGTGTGGTTCTATATTTTCATGGCAATGCCGGCAGCTTAGTTGGTTGGGGATATGTTGCTCCTGACTTTCTTTCTAATGGCTATGATTTATTTATTATTGATTATCGCACTTTCGGAAAAAGCACCGGCAATCTAAGTGAAAAAGCCTTACTTCAAGATGCAGACTCCTTATACAATTACCTGTTAAAAAGTTATTCAGAAGATAAGATCATAGTTTATGGCAGATCGTTAGGGACTGGTATTGCAACAAAATTGGCCACTAAATATTCGCCTAAAATGTTGGTACTAGAGACCCCTTATTACAACTTCAAAAGCTTAGCAAAGAAACATTTCCCATTTCTACCTGTCTCTTTGATCTTAAGATATAAATTCCCAACTGATAAGTGGATCGTTAATGTTAATTGCCCCATTTACTTAATTCATGGAACGTCCGATCATATTGTTCCCTACCAATCTTCTAAAAAGCTTATTGAGTTGATAGGTTCAAAAGGAGAATTATTCACCATTGTTGGTGGAGGGCACAATAACCTTTCCGATTTTCCGGAATTTCATCAGGGATTAAGTAAAGTTTTAAAATGACAAATATCTAATAATGAAGAAAAGATATAAAATAGCATTGGGTGGTATAGCTCTTTGTTTAATTATTTATTTCTCGTTACCAATGATCATTGCTAAAATTGGTGGAGCTTCATCACAAGCTCCTGAACAGATGAATGAAAACCTAAGTAAAGAGGCCATGGAGTTGATCGATTCTGCTTACGAAGGGCTTAACTCAAATGACATAGTTGACATACATACTCACATTGCCGGTACCGGAAATAATTCCGATTGCTTTGTTAATGAAAATATGCAATCATTTTCACATCCAATTGAATTCCTGAAATTTCAGATATACCTAGGTGCCGCTGGTGTAAACGATTTGAAAAACGTAGATGAGGAGTACATCAACAGACTGGTAAGTTTGGTATCCAACAATAAAAACCATGGGAAGCACACCTTGTTAGCATTTGATAAAAATTACCAACTAAACGGTGAAGCCGATCTAAGCAAAACTCAATTTTATGTTTCCAATGAATATGTTTTCAAATTATCTGAAGACTATCCCGAGCTTTTTATTCCTTGTATTTCAGTACATCCATATCGAAAAGATGCATTATCAGAATTAGATAAATGGGGGAAAAAAGGTGCAAAAATTGTAAAATGGTTACCCAATGCCATGAATATTGACCCTTCCAATCCAAAATGCGACAGTTTCTATGAGAAAATGAAGGAATATGAAATGGCATTATTAACTCATGCCGGTCATGAAAAAGCTGTTCATTCAGAGGAAGCTCAAAAACTAGGGAATCCATTATTACTCAGACGGCCCCTGGATTTAGGCCTTAGAGTTATTATTGCACATTGTGCAAGCTTAGGTGAAAGTCAGGATCTCGATAGCAACAATAAAAAGCCAGTAAAGAACTTTGAACTATTCCTACGCCTTATGGATGATGAAAAATATAAAGGTTTGTTATTCGGAGATATATCGGCCATGACTCAGATAAATCGAGTAGGAAAACCTCTGAAAACTATCTTAAAAAGGAAGGACTTGCATTCCAGATTGATCAATGGCAGCGACTACCCCTTACCCGCCATTAATGCGCTTATCAGTACGATAGAGTTGCAGAACTTAGGTTACATTTCATCTGAAGAAAAGAAATACCTCGATGAGATCTATGATTACAACCCATTGATATTTGATTTTGTGCTAAAACGCACCCTTCATCTGCCAGGAAACGACACGTTAAAATTATCAGATTGTATCTTTGTAAATCCCCCTGAATTGCTTTAATTTTCAGCCAATCATGCAGAAAAAAACAAATTGGACGCCATTATTTGTTACCCAATTTCTAGGAGTTTTCAATGATAATTTTCTGAAGAGCCTGATATGTTTTATTGGAGTTTTTTGGCTAGCTGAAGGTAATGAGTCATTACTAATATCTGTTGCTTCTGCCTTGATCATAATACCTTTCCTTTTATTTTCTCCATTGGCCGGAAGAATGGCCAAGACCATGAGCAAGCAGAAAATTGTAGTTTATTCCAAACTGGCAGAACTGCCCATTATGATCATTGCTATTACAGGGTTTGCAATGGAATCTATCGAAACTGTACTTGTAGCGGTTTTCTTAATGGGATTACAGAGTGCAATTTATTCTCCTTCAAAGTATGGACTGATAAGGGATATTGGTGGAGAAGAACAAATTTCTTTCGGTACAGGTACGATGGAATTATTGTCGTTTACGGGTGTATTACTCGGTACTGTCTTAGCAGGAATAGTTTCAGATGGATCTGACTCGCAATTCTATATTCTCTCCATTGGATTGTTCAGCTTTGCTTTAATTGGTTGGGTTTCTAGTTTGAAGATCAAAGCTGATGAAGAACCCCCGATTAAAAATAGCAAAGATGCCATCAACCCAATAAGCTTCTTTATTAATTCATATAGGTGGGCTAGTTCTTTAAAGGGTCTAAATTTTACAGTGCTAGGCTTGGCCTCATTTTGGCTGATTGGAGCCCTGATACAAATGAATCTTCTTGTTCATTGCCCCAATGAATTATTTATGACCTATGTTGAAACTAGCTTAACGATAGCGTTGGTTGCCGTTGGAATTGGTTTGGGTTGTTTTGTTGCAGGCCTGTTTTCTAAGAACAGAG
>JAESSM010000218.1 GCA_016764115.1 Bacteroidia bacterium
TCGGTATGGATCAGATTATTTGAACATGGTGGATGAAGAAAACCGATATGCACATGCTGAATTATATAATGATTATGGATACTTAGATAGTGATATAAAGTTAAGCTATCATAGTATTACGTTGGGATACTCCAGAACCATTATTTACAAATTTAAAGATAAATTCAACCAGTAGTTCTTGTGAATAATAGAGCTCTCGTTTTTTATATGGTATTTATTTGCAACAGTTCGTATGCTCAATTCAATTGCAATACAGCATTTACTGATGCCTTAAAATTTTATGAAGAAGCGAGATTCGATACAGTAATCAGGATTCTTAATAAAGTACTCTTTCTTTGCAAGCCTGAAAAGGAAGTAAAAAGTAATGTTTTAAAATACTTATCTGATAGTTATTTTCAAATTGACGATATCACAAAAGGTAACCATTTTTTGAAAGAATTCTATTCGAAAAACCCATTTTACGAAGCTAACGTATCTTCAGACCCCGAATTATTCATTGGACAGATTGAAAAATATCATACAGAGCCTAGGTTGTATCTGGGGTTTCATTTGGGGTTTTTAATAATATTTTTGGTAGAGTAACGAGAGCATATGATTTTGATAATTCAATTGCATATGACAATTCTATCAAACAGCTACAATACTGGGAAATTACACTTCGCACTCAAAGGTATTTCTATAACAAGTTTTCTGGTAATTATAATTTTTCTCGTAGTCTTGACGCGGATATCGGAATTTATAGTTTCTCCTCATCTTCATATAAGGTTGATTCTTTAACTTACAAATTTTCCGAAGGTAATACTGTTTTTAGAGAACTCTTTTATCTTGGATATACAGTGCCAGTAGGAAAATATTTCTTAACTCCCACTCTGGGACTTTACCTTGCAGTTCACGGCTTTATAAAACCAGCGTGGGCTGAAATGCAAATATATAACGAAAACTCTACTGCAACTGAAATATTTGCTATACCAAACCATTATCGAACAGGACTGCGTCATGGTGGTTTAGTTGGGTTAGAAGCCGAATATCGCAAAGCCAGATTTATATTTTTTATAAATACCATATATAAGCATGACTTCACAAATTATCTAAAAAAGCGCTATAGGGCTTCCTTTCCAGAATGGTATTACACAGAAAACGATATAGTTCTTGGTTATTTAAACTTTAATCTTGGTGTTAAATTAATTAGGGATTTTAAAGCAGTGAGTAATTAACTAATTTTTTTATAGATAAAAACAATCAGTAATTCTAATGAATTCCCCCTTCAAATTCCTCGACTCTTACACCAAAGAAGACAAAGACATCTTCTTTGGCAGGGATAAGGAAATAGAAGAACTTTATTCGAAGGTTTTTGAGAGTAAACTCATATTGGTTTATGGTGCTTCGGGAACGGGTAAATCCAGTTTGATCAATTGTGGATTGGCTAATAAATTTGAAGATTCTGATTGGCTGCCGGTTTCGGTAAGGCGAGGTGAGAATGTTCTTCAATCTTTAAAGAGTAGTATTGAATCTATCGCCATCACCCGTGTAAAGCCAAAGACATCTATTAAGAAATCTATTACCTCACTTTATTTAGATCATTTCAAACCCATCTATTTGATCTTTGATCAATTTGAAGAACTGTTCATATTTGGAGATGATGAGGAAAAGATAGGTTTAATTAATGAGATCTCGGATATTGTTAATGAAGAGATACAGTGCAAATTTATTTTCATAATCAGGGAAGAATATTTAGCGAATTTAACAGATTACGAGATCGTGATCCCTTCCTTTTTTGAAAACCGAATTCGTATCGAAAGAATGACCAGGACCAATGCAGGAGAATGTATAGCCGGTCCGTGTAAAGTTCATGGAATTACTATTGAGAAAGGATTTGAAGAAAATTTGCTCAAAAAACTTAGTCCTGAAAAATCTGAGATTGAGCTTACCTATTTGCAGGTATTTTTAGATAAACTTTATAGAAAGTCTTTAGAAAGAAATTCAGGAAATGGTCAAAGTACGGAATTTACCAATGCAATGCTCGGAGACATTGGAAGAGTTGGCGACATACTATCTGAGTTTTTAGAAGAACAAATATCCAACCTGAAAGACTCAGAAGCCGGGCTGACAGTTTTGAAAGGTTTTGTTTCCCTTCAAGGAACTAAACGCCAAATCGGGATTGATGAGATCGAAGAATTTACAAAAACTTTAGGTAAAGAAATTCCGAGTGAAACTATTGAAAGTAATATTCACCAGTTTGTTGATCTGCGAATTCTTAAAGACAAGGATGAAAACGGGAAGTATGAATTACGTCATGACAGTCTTGCACGAAAGATCTATGAAAAGATCACTGTGATTGAAAAGGAACTTCTTGAAGTAAGGCAATTTTTAACCAATAGCTACAATGAATATGATAAAAGGGGGATTTTATTAAGAGAAGATGATCTGAATTATATAGCCCCTTATAAGAACAAACTATTATTAAACAGAAGTATAATTGGCTTCATTAATGAGAGTCAAAAAGCCATAGACTCAAGGAAGAAAAGAAAGAGAAGAGGTGTAATATTCTTAATGTCAGGACTTATAGTTGTTCTATCAGCATTTGCTTACTTTAATTTTCAGGAGAGAAAAAAAGCAGAAGAGATGCAACAAATTGCAGAAGATCTTGCAAAAGAAGCGCAGATGTCAAAGAACAATGCAGATATAGCAAGTAATGCAGCTTCAAAAGCTCAAGCTAACGCTGAAGTAAGTAAAAAGGACGCTTTTTTAGCGTTAGATGAAGCTAATATTGCCAATATCCAGGCCCGGGAAGCAGAATCAAGAGCATTACACCTAAAGGGAATTGCAGAACTAAAAGGACAATTCGCGCTAGATCAGCAAAAACAGGCCATCAAAAGCAAAGAAGAAGCTCTTGAACAAAAGAAGATTGCAGAATCTGAACGTAATAGAGCGTTAGGATTACATAAGCTTTCCCAGGCAGGTCAATTAGCAACAGTTGCACTGTTTAATGAGAAAATTGATCCTATGGTAAGGTTTAGATTGGCCGAAGCTGCATATAATCTTGACCCATCCATATTGGCCATCGAAGCATTATATGATGCCTATAATAAACCCAATTTTCACCAGACAATTAGAGGTCATACAAAATGGTTGAATGATGTAAGTTTTTCTTCAGATGGAAAGTATATCTTATCGGCATCAGGTGATAATACCTCCAGGTTATGGACAAGTGAAGGAAAGGAGCTTTTAATTCTTAATCACAACAAGCGCGTAGAATCAGCAACTTTTTCCAATGATGATAAATACCTCTTAACAGCTTCATGGGATTCAACAGTTGTGGTTTGGAATTGGGAAGGAAATAAAATTATAACTCTTAAGCATAATGGCAAGGTCAATGATGCAAATTTTTCTCCTGATAATTCTCAAATAGTGACTGCCTCAAGTGATAATATAGCTACAATATGGGATATCAAAGGAAACAAGATAAGAGAAATAGTAGGACATACTGCTGATGTGATCTCGTCCCAATTTTCAAATGATGGAACAAGAATACTGACGTGCTCATACGATGTAACTATACGAATCTGGGATCTGGAAGGAAATCAAATCAAAAAAATGAAATCAGGATATGATTTGGGAAGATCAGCAGCATATGCTAATAAAAGTGATAAAATTACTGCAGCATCTTTAAGCAATCAAGCGTTTGTAATAAATTCAAATGGTAATTTCGAAACTAGGTTTGATGAAGTTTCGGCACAAGTATATAGCTCAGAGTTTTCGCCTGATGATAAATTAATTGTAACAGGTACATCTGATGGAATGGTTAAAATTTGGGATGTGAACGGAGAACTTTTAAATACTTTTTTGGGACACTCCGGTGGAGTAAGGGCTGCAAAATTTAGTAGTGACGGGAAGAAAGTAATCAGTGCCGGAGGAGACAATACAATTAGAATTTGGAATGTAAACGAAAATAGCTCAGTGATCATAAATGAGGGAAAATCAATACGGAGGATAGTAATTGCGGATGACGGGAAGCACCTTCTAACAGCTTCTGGAAGTTATACCAAGGGGCAATCGATTCATGTATGGGGGATTAATGGAAAATTAGTGAGCAAGATCAAAGAGAATAACCCTGTTGTAGATTTATTGAAATTCCTACCAAACAATCAAATCATTACTTCATCATCTCAAATTAATAGTTCAGGAGGTCGTATGTATCGCTTAAAAGGTGCTAAAGGCAAAAAAGTGAAGCACATAAACAAACCCTCTTTTAGTCAAGGATATATCAATATAAATAACCTCAATGGAGATAAGATACAAACGATCAAAGACCATGATAAGTCTGTAACAAAATTTGCATTTTCAGGTGACAAAAAATATATGATATCCAGTTCAAGAGATAAAACAATTAGAATTTGGGACTCTAATTGGATCCAGCAAGCAATTGTTAATCATGATTATCAGCGAATCTTAGCAGTTGAATTCATGAGTGATGATCAGGAGTTTTGTCTTGTATCAAGAGCTGGACGGGTAATTACCATAAAGAATTTAGAAGGAGGAACATTCCAAACACAAACAGATGAGGGAGGTGCCCCAATTATAGCATTATATATTGCATACTATAATCTTAAAGGTGATTTTTTAAGGAAGCAGACTATAGAATTGGAATATATCCCAAGGTCTGTAGAACTTTCACCTGATAAAACATTTTGGGTTGTAAATCAAGCACATGGTAATTTTTCAGCCTTTGATATGAATGGGAATCGAACGGGGCTATTCCCTGGTGAATATGAAGAATATTTTGACATGAAAATTTCACCCAACAGTAAGTTTGTTTTGACTTTTGGATTACATGATAACTTTGTTTCAGTTTGGTCAAGAGATGGAGATTTATTAATGGAGTTAAGAGGGCATACTGAACAGATCAGAGATGTAGGAATTTCTCCAGATTCTAAATTTATAGTAACAGGATCTGTCGATAATACTGTTAGAGTTTGGAATATGGAAGGAATCGAGCTATATGTTTACAAACAACATCAAGATGAAATTGATATTGTTCAATTTACAAAAGATGGTAATTATATAGTATCAGCTTCAGGAGATAATGAAATACATGTTTGGCCAAGTAGGCCAGAGGTAATTTTAAAATTAGTTAATGAAGATAAAATAAGAGGTATTATACCTAAGCTTACTGAAGAACAATTGGTTAAATATGGACTTAACTAATTAACCATGAATAAAAGTCCTTTTAAATTTCTAGATAGTTATACCAAAGAAGACAAAGACATCTTCTTCGGACGTGATAAGGAAATTGAGGAACTGTATTCCAAGGTTTTTGAGAGTAAGATACTGCTGGTTTATGGGATTTCGGGTACGGGTAAATCCAGCTTAATTAATTGCGGTTTGGCCAACAAGTTTGAAGAGTCTGATTGGTTGCCGGTGCATGTGAGGAGAGGTAGTAATATGTTGCAATCTGTATCTGAAACTGTCAGTAATTTAGCAATAACTCCACTCAAACCTAATAGCTCTTTACACGAGTCTATCAAATCATTATACCTCGATCATTTTAAACCGATCTACCTCATTTTTGACCAGTTTGAAGAGCTTTTCATTTTTGGAAATAAATTTGAAAAGGAAGAATTCAGCAAAGAGATAAAAGAAGTTGTTGAGTCTGACCTGCAGTGCAAATTGCTATTTGTGATGCGTGAGGAATATCTGGCGGGAATCACTGAATTTGAACGGGTGATCCCCACCTTCCTTGAAAACAGGATCCGTATTGAAAAAATGGCAAGGTCCAACGCTAAAGATGCAATTGAGGGTCCCTGCAAGGTGCATGATATTGTTGTTGAAGATGGTTTTGCAGATGCATTGCTTGATAAACTGAGCCCTGACAACACTGAGGTCGAATTGACTTATTTACAGGTTTTTCTAGATAAAATATTTAAAACCACAACTTCAAAAAACCCTGATAAACTTGAATTCAACAATTCTATTCTTGATCAATTAGGAGATGTCAGTGATTTACTGGGAAATTTTTTAGAAGAGCAGATCAATGAACTGGACGATCCTGATTCAGGTCTGGTTATGTTAAAATCTTTTGTTTCAGTTAAAGGTACCAAAAGGCAAATTACTGAAGAAGAGGTTGCTGATTTCAGCAAAACTTTAGGTAAGAACGTAGATGAGGAGACTATTAATGAATATATTCAAAAATTTGTAACGCTTAGAATACTAAGGGATAAAGATACAAGTGGGAGGTATGAATTGAGGCATGATAGTTTAGCTGAAAAGATATATGAGAAAATAACAATTGTAGAAAAAGAACTGCTTGAAATTGGTAATTTCATTGAAAACGCCTTTAGCAATTACGAGAAGAGAAACATATTACTGAATGAAAGAGACTTAAAATACATTGACGCTTTTCAAGGAAAGCTGTTTCTGAATAATAGATTAAAAATATTTATTAAGAAGAGCCAGGATGTAATTTATAATAGAAAAAGAGCTTTAAAAAGAGTGACATACCTTGCTGTTAGTATGTTTTTAACGATGTTGTTCGGTGTAGGATATTTTGGAATTAAGAAAATGTATGATACAACTGCGTCAGATTTAGCGATAGAAGCTCTATTTCTAAATGATCGTGATCCTGCTGCAAGTCTTGATAAAGCAATTGCCGCATATGACATTGAACCTACCGATATAACAAAAAAGGCAATATTTGAAGCATTTTTTGCTTTATCAGATAAATTCCAAAAAGATACTTCACAAAGTACAAATCCTATTAAATCTATTTTTGATTTTACTCCTTGTGATGCACAAATTTTATCGGCAAAGTATTCAACTGATGGTACCTTAATTTATGGCCATTTAGCGGATACTTCGATAAAAATATGGTCTAATAAGGGAAAAGAACTAATTACATTAGTAGGTAATCAATCCCCGGTTATAGCAGTAAATATTTCACCAGATAATCAGTTTATTGCTTCAATTGATGAAGATCATATGGCTTATGTTTGGAAAACTTCAGGTGCAATAATTTGTTCAATAAAAGTTCAGTTTGATCCGATCAATACAAATAACATTGTAGGGTTCTCACCAGATGGGAAGTACTTTACCTTTCTTCAGGATAACAATGCTGTTTTAATCACAGATAATTCCGGAAAAAAAATACAATTATTACAGGGACATACAGCACCTGTTACAAGTGCTACATTTTCAAACTTTTTCAATAGACATTCACAATTAACCAGAACTATTGCAAAAGGATACAATGCGGATCTATCAAATATGATCTATCTTCTAGCTACCACCTCTAAAGACAGTTCTGCAATCATTTGGTACTATAACCATAATGAGTCCGCTTTTCAAGAGTATATCCGATGTGAAGATCATGAAGGAGTGGTATGGTCTGCAAAATTTCCTGCAAGTGGTAAATATTTGTTAACAACCTGTGATGATGCAATTTTTAGGATATTTGATTTGAATGGAAAACTTCATATTGAAAGGCAAGGTGTTTCTAAGCACTTGGTAAGGCGGGAGTACTTTCAAAGGCCAATTTGTAACGCGCAATTTGCTATGAATGAAAAGGCAATAATATTAACTACTTATTCAACCAGTACAAAAGATCATGAAAAGGGTATAAGGTTCAGCCAGAGATTTGCTTTTACTGGAATGTATACCAAAAGAAAATTAATAGTTTTTAGCTGGGGCTGGGACTCTGACACGCTATTTTCGTTTGTCGATTTATCACCAAATGAAAATTATGCGGTCCTTACTGTATTTGGTGATGATGTTACTATATTATTGACTGATAATGGATTCAGTATTAAAACCTTTCATGGTATACAACCTCACTTTTCTAGAGACGGTAATTATTTGTTATGTATAGATGGTAACAAGCTCAACTTATTTGTTGCTAACGAAAAAGAGATATTCAGATTGGTAAATGAAGAAAAAATATTTGACAACCTTAGTAGTTCCAAATACTATTATGATGATTGGTACTTATTTTAAGCCCTCTCTGGATGGGATCTCATAATCCACCATTTTCCAATTTTCTTCACTGGTATTTTCGCTGAAAATATTTGTATATACCCCTTCTGGTAATAAGATTTGCATTGAAGTTATTACAAACATAAATAGCCATGGGACAAAAATTGCTCTTAATAAAATTCTTTTGTGTTCCTTAGACCAATCAATGAAATTTGAATTTGGGATACTAATTATGATGAACAATGAAGCAATTAAATAGGGGATTATTGCCTTATATCCAAAAAAACCTGCGCCAGGCCAACGCATCATGGTGAAAAGTAACTGTGCATTTATAAAGGCAAGAATGATACTGCAGACAAATACCAGAGACAACAACAACCGGTTCTGTTTTATTATAAAAAATGAGCGAACAGAAAGCATTAAAAAACCAATTACAGAAAATCCGGTTGACAATACGATCAAAGGGCCTGCACCGGGCCAATGCAATCTCTTGAAAATTAATCCTGTTAAAAATGCACCTATCAATATTAAAAAAGGGATATCTATTTTTTTATTGAATACAAAAAGACAAATAAAAATTGTAATACCGAAAGTAATGAAAGCCGACATCCCAATTATTGGAACGTCATAGATAATAGCTAAAGGAAATATTACGATGGATAGTATCAATAACGCATAAACAATTCTTTTAAAAATTTTCATTTCAATACTTTCTTAACTTATAAAACTAACTATTTTTTCTCTTAAAAAAATACAATCGTAACGCTATACCAATTATTACTACCCAAATTATTACGTTAAAAATATTAACCAATACTGAGTTCTGATCAATGAAATTCTGCCACATCGTAACTTCCGTGCTCAATATCGCCAGCCAAATTTGAGGGATGATCAAGATCGCCAACAAAATTCCGAGTTTATTGTTCCTTCGTTTTTCAGCGATCTCCTCTTGTAGCCGTTTTTCTTCATCGTCCCTTCTCCACTTTTCATTTAAGAGAACATTGATCTCTGCAATTTCTTCTTTTACCTCTTCAAATAGTGATGGCAGTCGAAGGGTTTCACTACATAAATAATAGAAATCATTCTGTTGTGTATAGGGAGATATTTCATTGAACATACACTTTAATTGTATTCGTGAAAGTTTGGAAAGATTTGCCGATAAACTTTCGGAGCTTGGTTCTCTATCAATGGAATACATGGAGGCTACTTCGGCTGCAGCATTGATCAATGCAATACGCTGATGATAGGCTAAAATATAAGTCCAGAAATATCTACTCTTAATAACGTCATGATATCTTTGAAGAAAGTTTGGTAATTGGTCATGATCTCCATTTAGCAATAATACTGCTCCCTCCACAGAAGACCCCATATGTATTTCATCGAATGTTTGTATGATCTCTCCTTGTTTTTCAAGAAATGATTTAGCAGGGTGATACTTATAACTGTAAAGTCTTCTTAATCTAAACAAAGCAACCTCTAACTCCTCTTTTTGAAGTTTATTTGACGTTATAGCATATGTGAAAGCCTGTAAACGATTGGGAGATAATGTTTCAATAGATTCTTTTTCAAAATCCTTTAGAAAATAATTGGTCAGGTTTTTAATGTTCCATGAATGCTGATTTTCTGAAGTGTTACTTTCTTCATTCCCCGCTAAACTCTGTAGTGCTTTGGCAATCTTTTGTTCCTGCTCCGCAGCATTGGGATGTGGATTATATACAGTGGTAAAATTGGTGAGCTGTCCCGCTTTAAATACCCTGACCTTATAATTAAAATTGATCAGATTTTTAAAATTATTGCTCTCATCAGTCAATTGAAGACCAAATGTTAAAAGACCCACAGATGTGAGCGGAACAATAATGATCTTTGGAGAGAGAATGGATTTATCATTGATAAAATCGAATTCAATTGGCTCATCTTCAAAAATTAGCTGATGTTTCTTACTAAATAGACTATTGAATAGCAGTAATTGTTCCTTCTCTGTATCAGAAAGGTTATCTTTTTTTATTGAAAATAGTATGCTTTGATTATCATCTATTTCATCTCCTGTTTTACCCAAATTATTTGTAAAGAAATCCTGAACATGTTGGAATAAATAAGAGCTATCTGGCTTGACGGTTGATCTTTCCCAGATAGAATCGTTTTCTTGAAACAGTTGATATTCCTGGTAGCTCTTTTTTAACCTAAAAGCATATAAAAAAATAGTGAAGGAATGCTTAAGTGGATGTTGATCAAGCTTAATATCTTGTCTATTTGGGGTCATTTAATAGAAAATATTTGAACAGCTTTTGGTAAATATAATCAAAAATGAACTAATTCTTTATTAGCTGAGGATCATTGATATTAGAAGGAAACATTAATAAGAAATGACAGTAATTGTATTGCTTTGACTGAATTGAACTAGCTTTAGAATGATAGGCTAGGAGTGATAAATGACATGTGACCGCAGCGCTAAATGTACTGAGGTCGACTACTAACAAATTTGGAATTAATCAAACACCGTCTAAATCAAACGGTAGTTTTCTTATCCGTTTTCCAGTAGCGTTAAAAACAGCATTACCAAGGGCTGGGGCCAACGGAGCAACACCGGGTTCACCAATTCCTCCAGGAGGCAGGTTGTTTTTGATAATGAAAGTGTCAATTTTCGGTGATTCATTCATTCTGATCACGCGATAATCATGAAAATTACTTTGCTTTACACTACCGTTTTCAATTGTAATTGGATCCTTAATTGCTGCAGTAAGAGCATAAATTACTGAGCCTTCCATCTGGGCTTTGATCGTATCTGGATTAACATTCATTCCACAGTCAACGGCTATCACAATTCGATCAATCTTTAACTTTCCATTTGGTTTTCTTGAAACCTCTGCAACCTGAGCACAATAAGTTCCGAAGCTAAACCATGCAGCTATCCCTCTTCCAGCTCCTGCAGGTAAAGGCTTGTCCCACTCTGCTTTGTTTGCAGCCAGTTGTAGCACTACTTTCATCCTATCATCCTTGAGCAAATTCATACGAAATGTCAACGGGTCCACTGATGTTGCGTTAGCCATTTCATCCATAAAAGATTCATGTGCGAATGGATTTGTTGAATGGTAAACGGTCCTCCACCAATGGATAGGGATGAGTGTTTCTTCTATGATGCCTTCTGCTGCAAAATTTGGGAATTGATAAAGGGAGTCATGTATTCCGCCCAAGATCATTTTATAATGCCAGGCTGCTATTTTCCCGTTTTGAGCAGTTATGGATGGAGCTACTGCTTTATGAATTAAAGCGGAGATATTACCGCTTGGGTCTATACCTGCTTTTAGTGAATGAACTGATCCTTGCCGAAAAGGGCCTTGTTGGATATCATCTTCACGAGTCCAAATCAGCTTTACCGGAGCTTTTACTTTTTTTGAGATATCAACGGCTTCCATCACAAAATCGTGAAAAGACCGTCTGCCGAAGCCTCCTCCCAAGTAGGGAACATGGATATTTACATTTTTCTCATCTAATTGCAAATGGTCAGCTACCTGTTGTTGAAGGCCTCCAGGAGATTGAGTACCAACCCAGATTTCACAACTGTCAGCTTTTATATCCACTACGCAATTCATGGGTTCCATCGGTGCATGTGATAAATAAGGCAGTTCGTATTCCGCTGTAAGGGTTTGTTTTACTTCCCTCAGGGCACGACCTACATCACCGATCTCAGTTGGTCGAGTTCCTTTCTTCTTGGAGGCATTCTTTAACGACTCATAATGCTTGGCGGTGGAATTATTCTTATAATCTTTGGTATCCCATATTATATCTACCAACTCACGTGCTTTTACAGCGGTGTAAAATGTATCAGCTACCACGGCTATAGTATGGGACGTCCAATTTTCGAATAGTTCATGCTTAATTTGAAAAATGTCTTTTACTCCTTTTAAAGCCAAGGCATTGCTCGCA
>JAESSM010000076.1 GCA_016764115.1 Bacteroidia bacterium
AATGCGATTGACGAATATTACAATAAGGCAATCGAAAATCTTACAAAAATATCTGTAGAAGAATCAAAAAAAGAACAACTAAAACAACTTACTGACAAATTGATGGTAAGGGAGGTTTAATGAATTCGCTAAAACTTACAAGAACACCGTCATATTGAGCGGAGTCGAAATATGACCACAGGCTTCGATAATCTCAGTCTGGCTTCAATTCATGTAATTCTAAGTTTTACTCCACCAAGTAATCCCCAACATCATCACAATGATAAAGATGAGGTGATTTCTTTTTAGGCTTTTGGGTTTTAGCCCCAGATTTTTTCGCCTTTAACATTTTTTGAATAAGCCTTGCTCTTTCAGACTTGATCTCTTTTCGTAATTCCTTGTCTTTGTCTATATCATAATAGCAAATACCATCAACAAAGGTTTTTTCGCATTTAGCATAAATTGATAATGGATTATCAGACCAAATTACAACATCAGCATCTTTACCAACCTCAATACTTCCCATTCGTGCATCAAGATGAAGTAGTTTTGCAGGATTAAGTGTTACAAACTTAAATGCATCTTCTTCAGAAGTACCGCCATATTTAACAGCTTTAGCCGCTTCTTGATTGAGTCTTCTACCCATTTCCGCATCATCAGAATTATAAGCTGTAACTACACCCATTTTATTCATTATTGCTCCATTGTATGGAATCGCATCCATAACTTCGTATTTATATGCCCACCAATCCGAAAAGGAAGAACCTCCTGCGCCATGCGCTTTCATTTTATCTGCCACTTTATATCCTTCTAATATGTGGGTAAAAGTGTTGATCTTAAATCCAAAATTCTCTGCTGTCTTCATCAACATATTAATTTCTGACTGTATATAAGAATGACAAGTAATATGTCTATACCCATTTAGGATTTCGACCAAAACTTCCATTTCATAATCCACCCTTGGTGCCACAGCATTTTGTTGTTGCTTTCTGGAAAGTTTATTGTATTCTTCATGTGCTTTTAAATACTGTTGAGCTCTGGTAAAGGCATCAAAATAAACCTGCTCTACTCCCATTCTTGTCTGTGGAAAACGTGTTTTTTTATTATCGCCCCAATTAGCCTGCTTTACATTTTCTCCCAATGCAAATTTGATAAACCCATCAGCATCTTTAATTTTCATTTCCTCAGGACTACTGCCCCACCTGAACTTAATTAATGCAGACCTTCCCCCTATTGGATTCGCAGAACCATGCAACAATTGAGCAGCAGTAACTCCACCGGCCAACTGTCTATACATATTTACATCGTCAGAATTTACCACATCAGCAATGCTTACCTCTGCGCTATTTGCTTGTGTACCCTCATTCACTCCTTTTGAAATAGCAATATGAGAGTGCTCATCTATAATTCCGGAACTAACGTATTTTCCCTTTGCATTAATTATTTTAGGAGATGCTTCACCCTGAAACACGAAGGTTGGATTAAGCCCCGAGCCAACCGCTATTATTTTTCCATTTTGAATAGCGACATCGGTATTACTCAAAACACCTTCAGGACCATTGGTCCAAACTGTAGCATTTTTGATTAAAGTCACTTCCTGCTTTGGTAATTCCTTCCAACCGTAAGCTCCTAATGGATAGGTCAATTCACCTAATTTTAATTCCTCCTCTTTCTTTTCGCTCTCCTTCTTCTTAAATACTTCTTTATATGTAGCAGTCCATTTAATCCAATTGCCGTTAGGCATCTGACCATCTCCTGTCAGGTATGGCTTGTTGACTTTAGTATCTATCCAACCGTTTAATCGCACAACACCCTTAGCAGGTTTAGCAGCTTTAAATGTCAAAACAATTGACTTTCCTTTTATTTTCCCTGTTAACTTACCTTTACTTGTATCAGAATCAGCAAACTTAAAAATTGGTTTTTTAAAATTGCCTTCAATCAGTATTTGAAATGGTTTCAGGTTTCCAACCTTTAATTCATAAGTGCCACGTATATCGGTCTGATCAATATCTACTATTTCGTATGCTTTGCCATTCACCCAGTTTTGATAGATAAATTCATCCTTATTAAAAATATTTCCTGATGTAATTATAAAATTGGCCCTCTTACCTACTTGCAACGAACCCAATTCACTATTAACCTTAAGGATCTTAGCAGGAGAGAAAGTAAGGCTTTTTAATGCCTGCTTTTCGGATAATCCGTACTTAATAGCCTTTCTTAAATTCTTCCAGAACTCATTTTTATTTTTTAAATCAGATGTAGTAATTGCAAAGTTAACACCTGCATTTTCCAATGCTCCTGGATTGGTGGGTGCTAGTTCCCAGTGCTTCATCTGACGTAAAGTAACATTCAAAGCGTCATAAGGGTCTTCTACATCATAGGCTTTTGGAAAATTTAGAGGAATAATAAAAGAAGCCTTGGTAGCTTTTATTTCTGCTGTCCTTTGATACTCATCACCTCCTCCCTTAATAACATATTGCACACTGAACTCATCACCTAGCTTGTCTGCCCGCAATGCCGAAAGTTTATTATCAACCTCAAATACTTGTGGTAAATACTGCAACTCACTCCAAGCCTGAAGAGAAACATTATGCTCGGCTTTGTTATTTTCTTGCTCATGCCAGTAAGCATCTGCAAAAGTCTGTCTGATCAAGGCAATTGACCCCATCAAAGATGAAGGATAATCTTGTGTAGAGGTTCCTTTTTTAAATGAGTAATGTGCTGCTAATTGGTCTTTAATTATCGCATTATTATTTCTCCCATTTGATAAATTAACGAGTACTGAAGAACCTCTTGCAACACCGTCTTTTGTGTAAGATAAAACCGAACCAAAACCCAATCGTCTCATTTTCTCAGCTGCAGCAGAATCAACTTCAAAATGATCAACAGCCTTATTTTCAGATTTAATCGCCTGATTCCAGCTATATGGTCCTTTTTTATTCGATACCGTTTGCGATTTTTTGTTCCACCTGTCTTTAATACTGACCTTCTTTACTTTAGGTAAACCATAAGATGTATATGCATCAATAAAAGAAGGGTAAATGTATTTTCCATTTAGATCATAAACTACCGCATCACTTGGAATTGATGCATCAGTACCAACAGCAGTAACTTTACCATTGTTTATGACCAACGTTCCATTTACAACTGTCTGATAATCAATAAATATCTTGGCATTCTTGAAGGCAAAATGTGAAGCTCTATTATCATGCACTCCATTTAAAGGATAGGTAGTTTGAGCATAACATTGAATTACAAGAACATATGTTAAAATCAATCCTAAAAGCTTCTTCATAATCAGTTATTAATTAATCACTTACAACAGGGATACGAAAGTAAGAATTTTTAGGGATTGGCAAAAATCATAGAATATTGGCTAAATTCGCTGCTTAGTTATGAGTAACGAGTGATGAGTAGTGAGTTATGAGTATTTCAACTTAAGGAACTAATGGGTAAAACTAATAACTACGAACTAACAACTAAAAACTAAACCATGTTTACAGGAATTTTACACTTACATGTATTAACAGTAATGCTTTTTATCATAATTCATTTGACAAAGGTCGTATTAATGATGTTTGACAAAGAAGAAGCACTTGAGAAAGTGAGTAAAATGACCAAGGTTCCGCATATGATTATCGGAACATTACTATTGTTAACCGGTATATTCTTAGCTATGAACTCCGGTTCTCTCGGACAATGGTTTTGGATGAAATTAGGGGTCTTTGTTGTGGCTATTCCTATGTCTATAATTGGTTTGAAAAAGAAGAACAAAGCTCTTTCATTAATAAGTTTAATGATGTTCATTTACATTTATGGAATGTCAGAAACAAAAAACACTTCATTCACTAAAAATGAAGCCAACCCAACCGAAACACAACTTACAGACGCGAAAGCTATTTACATGAACTATTGCCAAAACTGTCATGGCAAAGATGGTACACTTGGTTTAAGTGGGGCGGCTGACCTACAGGAAACTGAAATGCATTTGGAACAAATGAAAGAAATAATTGCCAATGGTAAAAATGCCATGATAGCTTATAAAAATACCCTCACTCCTGAACAAATACAAAAGGTAGCGGAGTATGTGCAAAATTTAGGACAGCGTAATAATTGATGATAGAACACAAACAAAACGCACTCAAAAAGGAAACTGCGGTTCTGGTTGGAGTTATCACTCCGAATACTTCCAATATTCAGGTTAATGAACATTTGGATGAATTGAAGT
>JAESSM010000219.1 GCA_016764115.1 Bacteroidia bacterium
CCGTTCTGGCGCACATGGTGGTTTTATACATTGGCAAGTGGTTCTGCGATAGGGTTATTGTTTGGTTTGTACAGATTGAGGATCCGTAATTTTGAAAAACAACAGGAATACCTACAACAACAAGTTGATTTGAGAACTGAAGAGCTAGAAAAGGAGAAAGAGAAACTTGAAGGGGCAAAAAAAGACATCGAAACAAAAAACAAAAAATTGTGGGAAACGAATTTGAATGTTGTATCTGAAAAGGAAAAGGTAGAAAACATCAAAAAATTGCTTGAAGAAAAGAACAAACACATTACAGATAGCATCAGGTATGCAAAGCAGATACAAAAGGCGATTTTGCCAAAATCCTCCCTTATAAAGAGTCACATTCCTGCCTTTTTTATCATCTATGAGCCAAAGGATATTGTTAGCGGTGATTTTTATTGGTTCTACCCAAAGGATGATAAAGTATTTCTTGCTGCTGTGGATTGTACCGGACATGGAGTGCCGGGTGCTTTCATGTCATTAATTGGTTATACCTTACTGAATCAAATTGTAGGTGAACAAGAGGTCAACGAACCAGCGAAAATTCTTGAAATGCTGGATAAAGGAGTAAAAAAATCACTGCATCAACATATGGAAGGGGCTGAGGCTATGGATGGAATGGATGTGTCATTACTTTCAATAGACCTTTCTGCTAAACGGGCCGTTTATTCGGGTGCCTTGAGGCCCTTGTTCTTGTCACGTGATGGGGAGATTGAGGAAATAAAAGGAAATAGGTATAGCGTAGGTGGTCATGAAATGCGAGGGGGCAAGCACTTTAGTGATAGTGAATTGAAGCTACGAAAGGATGATAAACTTTACATTTTTTCAGATGGAGTTACAGATCAATTTGGGGGACCTAAAAGCAGGAAGTATTCAAAGAAAAATTGGCGTGAATTCTTAGCAAGTTTATATCATGTTCCTTTTGCTGATCATGATAAAAAAGTTCAGCAGGAATTAAATTCATGGCAAGGCTCTCATGAGCAGCTAGACGATATTATGATTATTGGTATTCAAGTTTAGTTTCCTACAATTTAAATACCCTGAGTCTATTTTCTAGTGTAAAAAGAAATTTAATAAATCATAGATTGGCTTATCTTTGCGGTGAAAATTTCTTTAATGGAGAATAAGATCACCCAATTGTTCAATATTGAATATCCTATCATTCAGGCAGGAATGGTTTGGTGTGCTCCATGGGAGTTAGCATCTGCAGTTAGCAATGCGGGAGGACTCGGATTAATTGGCTCTGCATCCATGTATCCTGATATTCTCAAAACGCATATCAAAAAGTGTAAAGAAGCAACTTCAAAACCGTTCGGGGTTAACGTTGCATTGTTATATCCTGATATGGAGGAGATTATGAATATTATTGTAGAAGAAGGTGTTAAAATTGTATTTACTTCTGCAGGTAACCCAAAAACATGGACACCTTTTTTAAAAGAACATGGGATAACAGTTGTACATGTTATTGCAAGCATAAAATTTGCGCAAAAATCTCAAGAAGCTGGTGTGGATGCAGTTGTTGCCGAAGGTTTTGAAGCAGGTGGTCACAATGGGAGAGAGGAAACTACTACCTTTTGTTTAGTTCCGATGATTAGAGATGCGGTTGATCTGCCATTGTTGGCTGCGGGTGGAGTTGCTTCAGGCAGGCAAATGCTGGCAGCAATGACTCTAGGTGCAGATGGTGTCCAGATCGGTTCACGTTTTGTGGCCAGTGAGGAATCTTCAGCACATATTAATTTTAAAAATAAAGTTGTTGATATAAATGAAGGAAGCACAAAACTATCTATGAAGAAGTTGGTTCCGGTCAGGATGGTCAAAAATAAATTTTACAATGATATTCAGGATGCCGAAAATAAAGGAGCAACTCCGGAAGAATTGAAAGAATTGCTTGGAAAAGCAAGAGCAAAAAAAGGAATGTTCGAAGGAGACCTGGAGGAAGGAGAATTGGAAATTGGTCAAATTTCTGCTAGTATCCATGATATAAAACCGGCTGAGGAAATCGTTAAAAATATTTGGACAGAATATTTAGAGGAAAAAAGAAGACTATGCGTAATGTAACCATGGACAATTGCATCAACCAAAATGATCCCATATAAAAAATTCAAATTAAAGAACGGACTTACCGTAATTGTTCATGAGGACAAGAGTACTCCCCTTGCTGCAATAAACATTCTGTATGATGTGGGTGCCCGTGATGAACATCCTGAAAGAACCGGTTTTGCCCATTTATTTGAGCATTTAATGTTTGGAGGATCGGTTAACATTCCTGATTATGACAATGCTTTGCAAAAAGTTGGTGGAACTAATAATGCGTTTACCAATAATGATATTACAAATTATTATATAAAACTTCCTGCAATAAATTTGGAAACAGGTTTTTGGTTGGAATCAGACAGGATGTTGAGCTTAGCTTTTAGCGAGAAAAGTTTGAGGGTTCAGAAAAATGTGGTTTGCGAAGAATTTAAAGAACGGTATTTGAACCAACCTTACGGCGATGTTTGGTTGAAACTCCGTCCTCTGGCTTATCAAGTTCATCCGTATCAATGGCCAACCATAGGCAAGCAACTATCACATATTCGTGAAGCTCAAATGAAAGACGTTAAGGCATTCTTTAATAAACACTATTGTCCTAGTAATGCAATACTTGTTGTAGCTGGTAATGTTACATTATCTCAGGTAAAGCAACTTTCTAAAAAATGGTTTGAACCAATTCCCGGAGGTAAAAAGCCTAAAAGAAAATTACCCCAAGAACCAAAGCAGAAAGAAGCCAGGTATAAAACTTTAAAAAGGGATGTACCGGCAAATGCTATCTACAAATCGTACCATACATGTTCTCGAAATGATAAGGAGTACTTTGCGATTGACTTACTTTCAGATGTACTTGGTGGTGGTGACTCCGGAAGGCTAAAACAAGAGTTGGTAAAGAAAAACCAGATATTCAGCAGCATGAATGTTTATCAATCAGGGAGCTATGACAAAGGTATGTTCTTAGTTACAGGTAAATTGCATAAAGGTGTTAAATACAAGGATGCGGATAAAGCTTTAGATGAAGAGTTGATAAAAATAAAAGAGGAGTTAGTTGCTGATCAAGAACTTCAAAAGGTTAAAAATCAAATTGAATCTACCATTGAATTTGAAGAAGTTGGTTTATTGAATAGGGCTATGGCATTGGCTTTTGGTGAACTTCAAGGAGACGCATCGATATGCAACAAGGATCTTGATAATTATCTGAAAGTAACGAAAAGTCAAATTAAAGAACAGGCGAACTTGATTTTTGATGAAAAGAATTGTTCTACATTATATTACCTGACAAAATGATGGATTCCCTATTAGATAGAACATCAGCACCTGATATTCAAAGCATCAAAAGGATCAAACTTATTGAGCCCAAGTATCATCAATTGGATAATGATATTCCTTTATATTTGATTAAGGCGGGATCGCAAAATATTGTAAAAATTGAATTTTTGTTTAATGCTGGTTCTTTGTTTCAAAATAAAAATTTGCTTGCTTTTGCCACTAATACACTACTTAATAAAGGTACTTCTAAGCACACTTCTAACGATATAGCAGATATAATCGAATTCAATGGTGCCTATATTGAGTTAAAAGCAGAGTTTGATCTAGCTAGTGTTGTTATATATTCCATTAACAGACAATTGAAATATGTTCTTCCGTTGATATATGAAATTTTTACAGAAAGCAATTTCCCTCAAAAAGAAATAACATTATTTAGAAAAAGACAACTTCAAAAATTTAATATCAATCAGCAAAAAGTAGATCATGTTGCGCGCAAAAAATTCTATGAAGCAATTTTTGGAAAAGAAACTCCATATGGAGTAAACGCAATTAAAAAAGACTATACATCAATTGATCAAAAGGATTTACTAGAGTTTAAAAACAATTTTTATTCATCCTTTAATTGCAAGATCATTGTATCAGGAAAAGTAACAAGTTCTGTTGTTAAGATGATCAATGAAATATTTGGTAATGGAAAGTGGAACGATGAAAAGGTCGCCAAGCCCCAAAAAGTTACAATAAATACCCCTACCAAGAATAAGTATTATCTGGAAAGAAAAGAAGCGAAGCAATCTGCA
>JAESSM010000220.1 GCA_016764115.1 Bacteroidia bacterium
GAGGAGATAGAGATATTGGAACTTGTTTCTGATGGAGAAACTTGTGAGCTTATAGGTAAGAAATATAATATCCCAACCAGTTTTTATTGACATACTGTGCAAAATCATGCTGGGTATATGAAACATCTCCAATCTCAAAAATTGGCTTGTCCATTCCGTCAGTCACAGTCACATCCCATTTACCTTTTAAAGCACTATCATCAATTTTTCTATACAACTCTCGTTTTGACGAAGTATGTTCTTTAAAGTTATTTTCTTTTTTTATTTTATCAATAAACAAATCTTTACTTCGCATTGCACGGGTATCCTTTGCAATTCTCTTTTTAATACCATCCTTTAACTCATCAAAAGTTCCGATTTCTTTTTTGCTAATTCTCTTGATGATGTGCCAACCGTATTCTGTTTTAACAGGCTTGCTAATATCACCATCTTCTTTCAATGCAAATGCAGCATCCTCAAATTCCTGAACCATTCTACCTGTTCCAAACTTAGGAAGCTCTCCGCCTTTTCGGGCTGATGTTTTATCATCGCTTTGCTCGGAAGCTAATTTCCCAAACTCTCCATTTTCCAAGAGTTTGGCATAAATATCTTCAATTTGCTTATGAGCCAATGCCCTTTCTTCCGGAGACATTTTGACTGAAGCTTTTTTCATGATATGAGCTACGTGGATTTGCCCTTTGGCTTCTCTTTTATCTATCACTTTCACTAAGTGATACCCAAAGCGTGTTCTGGCAGGTTTTGAAACTTTACCTACTTCAGTGTTATAGGCAGCTGTTTCAAAAGCATAAACCATTCTAAAAACAGTGAAATAACCTAAATCACCTTTGTTGGATTTTGCTGAAGGATCTTCAGAAGTTTCAACTGCTACTCTTTCAAACTTTTCTCCTCTTAAAAGTCTTTTCCTGATACTCAACACTTTTCTATATGCCTTTAAAGTATCTTCCGGAGAAGCATCCATTCCAACCTTTATCAAACTATGACTAGCCCGAACCTCCTGATTCATTCTGTCATATGCCTCTTTTATTAACCCATCTGTAACATCATTATCAGAAAGGTATGGCTTGGCCAACTGCCTCCTGTAATTAGAAAACTCTTTGATAAACGATTTAACAGTATCAAGCCCTAATCTTTCGGCTTCTCTAACTTTTAATTTATAGTTAATAAACAGTTGTAAATACTCTTCAATATCTTTTTTCTCAGCACCTTCTACATTTACAGTGCTGTTCTTCTTATAAATATTTTCAAATTCTGCTACTGTAACAGGATCCTTATCAATGGTTAATAATGTAGCTTTCGGGTCTACATTACTTTCCGAAGCGATCTTTTCAGCAGATTGAGCTTTTATGTTAAATGAACATACTGTAATGAATGTCAGTGATAAATAGGCAAGTAATAAATTCTTGTTCATGTGTTTAAACTATTAATTTCAAATAAAATGAGTGCAAATTTAACAATGTAAGTCACAATAGACAACAGTTTCCCTATCATTAATTATTCGCAAACAGGAAACGAAAGCAGCCTTTGATTATTGTTTGTGAAAAATCATAAAAATCAGGACTGCCTTACATAAGTTTTTGTCAATCCTATCTGCTGTAATTAGGTGCTTCTCTTGTAATTGTTATATCGTGTGGGTGGCTTTCTCTCACTCCTGCGGCTGTTATTTTAAGGAATCGGGCTTTGTCTTGCAATGCTTTTATGTTGGCAGTTCCACAATAGCCCATACCTGCTCGAAGGCCTCCAATCATTTGATATATTACCTCTGATAAGGATCCCTTGAATGGAACCCTGCCTACAATTCCTTCGGGTACTAACTTCTCGACATCATCAACTCCATCCTGGAAATATCTATCTTTGGACCCTTCTTTCATAGCATCAATAGAACCCATTCCACGGTAAAGTTTGAATTTTCTTCCTTCGTAAATGATCGTTTCGCCAGGTGATTCTTCAACACCTGCAAACAAGGAACCTAACATAACACTGCTTGCCCCTCCTGCAATCGCTTTAACAATATCTCCGGAGAACCTAATGCCTCCATCGGCAATAACAGGAACTCCCGAACCTTTAATTGTATGAGCAACTTCTTGAATAGCACTTAGTTGGGGAACACCAACACCTGCAATTACACGAGTTGTGCATATTGAACCAGGGCCTATACCTACTTTCACAGCATCAACTCCGGCATCAACCAATAATTTGGCCGCCTCTCCTGTTGCTATATTTCCAGCAATGATCTCTAGGTCAGGATATGCCTTTTTAACCTCTTTAATTGAGTCAATTACCCGGCTTGAATGCCCATGAGCAGTATCAACAACTACAACATCAACATCTACGTTTCTCAATGCCTCAACTCTTACTAACGTGTCCACAGTACCAACAGCTGCACCTACCCTTAATCTACCCAATTCACCCTTACATGCTAACGGGTGGTGACGGACTTTAAGCAAGTCCTTATAAGTAATTAGGCCAACTAATTGTTGATCTCCATTAAGTATTGGTAATTTTTCAATTTTATGTTGAAGTAAAAGCCCTTCGGCTTCTTTTAAGGTTGTGCCCTTTTTTGCAGTTACCAAACCATCCTTGGTCATCACATCTTTTACAGGCTTATCTAATTCTTTCAGAAATCGCAGGTCACGATTGGTAATTATTCCTACTAATTTATTTCCTTCTGTAACTATAGGAATGCCACCAATTTGCTTTTCGGTCATTATTTCAACCGCTTTTTCTAACAAGGCATCCTCCTGAAGAGTAATAGGATCCTTAATCATCACGCTTTCGGAACGCTTTACTTTTTTCACCTTCTCTGCTTGCTCTTCCGCAGACATGTTCTTATGAATAATACCTATACCACCTTCCTGGCCAATAGCAATTGCCATAGAACTTTCGGTAACAGTATCCATCGCTGCAGATACAATTGGAACGTTAAGCGTAATATTTCGGGTTAATTGTGAAGTAATGTCCACTTCGTTCGGAAGGCATTCTGAATATGCAGGGACCAACAAGACATCATCAAATGTTAGTCCTTCGCCAAGAAATTTATCGGAGTTGTGTGTCATGGTGCAAACAATTTAGTATCAATCATTTGCGGGGCAAAGGTACGAAAAATTATTGATGATTTATAGTATCAATTCTCTTTTTTAATAGTCATATTGAGTTTATCGAAATATGGACCAGTTAGGCTTCGATAAACTCAGTTTGACTAGTCATCCTTACCGTATCAAATAAACCTGCCCTTTTTTACCAACTATGTGACCGTTGGTTCCGGTGAAATTTAGATAATACACATAGGCAGAAGTTCCCAACATCCTGCCTTTGTAAGTTCCATCCCAGCCCTTGGTTGGATCTTTAGATTCGAAAAGCAAAGTGCCCCATCTGTCATATATCTGGAAAAGATATTTGGAAGCATCTTCAAAAACTGTTATAGGCTTAAAAACCCCATTGACTTGTCCACCGGGGTTAAAAGCATTCGGCATGAATAGTCTGGGTATTTGATAAATACATGAACCATTGGATAGACTTGTATCTTGTATGTTGAATAAATTTGCCAATCCGTTCTCAACTACTTCTAAATAATAACAGAAATAACCATCCGTTTCATAAAACTCTCCAATGTCATCATCATATGTGGTTGTTCCATAAGGCAATGTCTCCAGTAATTCATATACTCCACCATCAACCGATCTATACAAATTGTAAAAATCCACATCACCAGACCATCCCTCGTATTGATTCCATTTCAGTTTGTTCACTGAATTGTACAAATTGTTTTGCTCAAACACATCTAATTCTGCACTTTCATCCAAATTAGCTTCGATATCAAGAAAAACAGTTCTCCCTATGTTTGACAAGAACAAAGTCTTGCTACAACTGTCTTCCACAGCTAATTTATAATAATAGCTTTTACTATTTGTTGATGCTAATTGATCTGTATATGACATCGTGGCCTGTTTCTTAGATTTGAGTCGCGCGATCGTGTCAAACCTTGTAGGTGAAGTTCCTCGCAAAATGTGATAGTATTTTATATCTGCTGTTTGGTCAACTAACCAGGTCAACTTCACGCTGTTTTGATCTACAACAGTAACTCTTTTCAAATAAGTAGAATCGGGCGTGTTGATGATATCCGCAACAAAACTCACCCGATTGGAAGACGAACTCATTGATTTATCATCAGAAAAAGCCCTTACAAAAAAGAAAAGTGAGTCGCCATCGTTAAGATCAGTCAGTGTATAATTTAACGTATCCGAAGAGATATCAGTAGAATTTGTCAATATTGATAACGCGTTTCCATTCAAGCTGTAGTACAGATCATAACCTGATAATGGCCAACCGGTATACTGATTCCACGTCAAAATAACTTGCTTGTCGCACCGATCTAAACGGTAACGTAAATATATATTATTGTGTTTGGGATCACTTATAATACTGGTGTTTCCGCAAGTGTCCAGTGCTGCCATCTGAAATATTACTGAAGTATCTGCAGTATTCAAACCTGAATACAAATAAAATGAGGTGTCTTTATTAAAGATGGTATCTTTTGGTATAGAGAAGAATCCATAACTCTGGTAAATGATATACCCATAAGTATCATCATTGGTGTTAGGTGTCCAACCAATTATTAAATTGCCATTCGCGTCCACACTTACTGAATCAATTTCCGGTTTATTAGGGTTTGATTTATCATCAAATACATTTCCCTTAACAGATGAATATGCATTACAGCCACTGTTGTCTTTCAATTCAATTCTATAAAAAATAGAATCTATAGTACAAATATCAATAGTATCAATATATGTGTCCTGATAACCAGAAATATTTACGGGATCTATAGCTTTCCATACTCCCTTCGGATAAGCCCGTTGAACTGTATAATAACTATCAGAAGATGCTAACGATGGTAGGTGATTGGTATTCCAAAGAAGATCTGCTAAGCCGGAAATTGCATTAGAAACATTGAGTTGCATAACTTGCAATGAATCCGACAGCTGCGAAGCATTGCTCAGGTTTTGTAAATAATAAAAAGTATTTGGTGTATTGAAAACATTGATATTGTTATCGGTATAGGTAGTTGTTGCTACATTTAATATGCTATCAATCAATTGATAAGTCCCCGTGCTGTTTCTATAGATATAAAGTTGATCTCCACCTGACATCCATGTAATCGTAACTGTTCCATTATCATTTGTACTTGCACATCGCAGGTCAGTTGAACCGCAAAATGCATTGTAAATGATCAATAAGTAACTTAATGTGAATAATATCGCTTTACGTATCATGCTTCCAGTGCGATAAGGTCATCAAGTATAAACGTAGATTGAAAAGATTTAGTTTGGATTATATTATTTTTTGCCCACTACAATTTCTATTAGAGATGAGGGTTCCAGGTATTTATTACTTAATTCTAATATCCTTTTAGATGTGATGTTCTTTACACTGTCTAAATAAGAATAGTAGTAATCATAAGACAGGCCATATTTCAGCAAACCTTTAAATTTATCTGCCAAAGCAAAAGGACTATTAATACCTGATAAAAATGTTCCCTGCAAATATATTTTCACCAAATTCAGTTCATCTTCATCAATTGGTTCTTCTCTTAACAAATCAATTTCTTTATAAATTTCGGTTAATGTAGCTTTGGTTACGTTTGCTCCAACTTCAGTTGCAATAAAAAAACACCCACCCATTAGCATAGAAATTAATCCTGAACCAATACCGTAAGTGTATCCTTTATCTTCTCTAATATTGGACATTAACCTGGAGCCAAAGTATCCACCCAGCACTGTATTAAGAACCAAGACTTCGTGAAAATCTTTATGTGTTTTGTTAAATAAAGTCTTGCCAATTCTAATTGCAGATTGCTTGGCATCTTTTCTTTCCAGATAATACTTATTCTTGGTAGGGGTTTTTAGTTTAATATTTGAAGGTTTGGCAATCTTTTGATCGTTCCACTTTCCATTACCAAATAGTTCATTGATCATCTTGACAACAGAACTTGTTACTTTTCCTGATACAATGATCTTGCAATTAA
>JAESSM010000077.1 GCA_016764115.1 Bacteroidia bacterium
TAGAGGTTTATCCTAACCCATTCAATGACCAAATACAGATTCAATTCCAACTAGTTGATTTCGATATCACTCAAACCCAGTTAAAAGTTACTGATATATTAGGGAGGATAATATCCAACATTCCTATTTATGAAACCCAAGGAACGGTATATTTAGGAAAATCACTTAGCACAGGTTTGTACCTGCTTCAAATAATTGATGCGAGCAAGAGATCTAAAGTTGTTAAAGTTATGAAGGTGGAGTAATAAAATAACAACTTAAACCTTTACCCCAATTACCAGCACGTCATCAATTTGAGGATAATCTCCTTTCCATTGAATAAATTCTTTTTCAAGTGCCAATCCCTGATCCTTCATAGATTGAGAATTTATCTTTAATAAAAAGCTATTGAGGTTTTTACTCTTGTATTTTTTGTTTTTTGGACCTCCAAACTGATCTACATACCCATCGGAAAATATATAAAACGTATCGCCTTCCTTTAACTGAACTTCATGGTTATTATATTCTCTTGTTATTTCAACCACTCCACCAATACCAATTTTATTGGCTTTTAAAACATCAAGATCCTCTAATTCTTTAGCTCCATTTGGCACAATTACCAAAGGACGATTTGCGCCAGCATATTCTAATTGTAATGTCTCGACATTTAACTTACACAATGCAATGTCCATTCCGTCACGAGTTTCCATATCTACATTATTTTGTCTAAGGGCATTTACAATTCCGAGATGAAGGTCATCAAGCACTTTTGATGGCTGAGTATTTCGATTTTCTTTAATGATGGAATTCAGCAATTGATTTCCCACCATACTCACAAATGCACCCGGCACTCCATGGCCAGTGCAATCGACAGCAGCAATCAGAATATTATCATCAGTTTTATGGTACCAGTAAAAATCACCGCTAACTACATCCATTGGCTTGAAAAACACAAAACTTTCAGCAAGGTCATTATATATGTCTTCTAAGGGAGGAAGCATGGCATTTTGAATATTACTTGCGTAATTAATACTTGATGTAATTTCTATATTCTTTCTTGTAACCTCATCTTCTGCTTTCTTTCGTTCTGTAAAGTCAGAGTCAATTAATATTAATTTCTTTACTTTATCATCTTCAATAATTGGTGTAATGGTGGTTTGAAACCAAAGCTCATTGCCATCTTTGTCAGTATCTGACGACTCATAAGTAATAGATTTTCCTTTAGTTACAACTGTATCAAGTAATTGTTTAATTTCAGGATTGGAACTTGTGTCTATTAAATTACTCCCCTTGTGTTGTTTATACTCCTCTAAAGTATAACCCATATTTTTCTTAAATGCTTCATTTGCCCATTCCAATTCATAACTCGGGTCTACGACTAAAATGGCATTGTCTGTTTTACTCGCTATAATAGATAGTTTTTCCAACTCCAGATTGGCACTTTCAATCCTCTCTTTCTCCTTATTGACCTTCAAATTCATTTCCCATAGTTTCTTATTTTTCTGCTCAATATCCAGGTTTGCCTGTTCCACTTTCTCTTTTTCATCATATAACTGATCTGTTCGAAGCCGCACCTGTTCTTGTAAAATTCTTTGAGAACGTCTTAAGTTGGTTTCTCTTATTTTAATAAATGAGTATATCCCACTGCCTAACAAGAATACACACATCGCATAAAACAAATTTGTTTCCCAAAATGGAGGAGTGATAACAAAACTATATACCGTTGGCTGAGTGTTCCACACCATTTCATTGTTACATGATTTTACTTTAAATGCATATTCTCCCGGTGATAGATTAGCGTAAGTCGCAAAATTTTGTGTAGTTATTGGAGACCAATTTTCATCAAACCCTTCCAATTTATATTGATACCGTACATTTTCAGGAAGTGTGTAACTAATTCCAACAAATTCAAAAGTTAAATGGTTTTGAGTATCGATAAATTTGTCATTTACAGGAAATGGTGCAGGCCTTAAAAAGATTTTTAATCCGGTAATATGCGTTCTTGATTCAACTTCGTTTATTTTCTCCTCAACGGGATCATACTTAATAGCACCATTTACAGTACCAAACCACATATTTCCTTTACTATCTTCATATACCGCCCCATGATTGGTTTCAATTCCCATAAACCCTTCAAGCTTACCATATTGTCTTATCATTTTGAAGTTTCCCCATTTCACGTTGTACTTTTCAATACCCTTATTGGTTCCCACCCAAAGAAACCCCTTCGAATCAACGTGTATCAAATAAGGTGTATCAGACAATAATCCATCCTTTGTCGTATAGTTTCTAAATGTTCCCTTTGAATTCTTTAATATGGGATAAGTATACCTTGAAATTCCTTTTTTAGTTGCCATCCAAATATCGCCATCCTGATCTTGAGCCATAGATAACACCTTGTCATCCTTAATGCCATCTTTAACTTTGAAATGGATAAAATCAAGAATATCTTTTTCATGATACTTTTTGCACATTGATAAGCCCTTAGTAGTTCCAACCCATAAATTGGATTTATTATCTTCAAATACTGAAAGTATAACATCTCCTGAAAGCCCGTCATCAACAGTGTATTTTTTAAATTTAATTTCTTTGTTTTTTGCTAAATAATTTACCTGATCTTGTATTTCTTTATTGACCTTAAAGTTATATTGGAAAAGTCCGGTTCCATAGGTGCCAGCCCATACAGCGCCTTTAGTGTCTTTAAATAATGCCATAATCGCATATTGAGGCCCTATACCATCTTTATGGCCGAATTTGTACATGTTCAATTTGGGGCCGGAGCCTACCCAATTAGAAATAACCAACCCGGAAGCAGTTCCAATCCACATATTTCCGAAATCGTCTTTAACTAAAGACCACTCAGAACTAGAAGGAGGTTTATACTCAGGACGTGCAATGTTTTTGACGCACTTTTCTCTTATTATATTGAATTTCTTCAAATTGTCATACCCTGGAAATATCGCAACACTAGAAGATGTAGCAAACCATATATATCCAAGATCATCTTCTTGTATTGCTCTAACTTCTTTACTATTCATACCATGCATGTCTGAAAATATTGCAAAAGTCTTATTGCTGTACCAGTATACTCCTCCTCCAGCCGAGCCAAACCAATAATTACCTTCACTATCCTGAAGCATACAATACAATGAAGGAATAATTAGACCATTCGATTTATAGTACATCTCCGAATTCTTCCAATCATAGCTCACAAGGTTTTGACCAGATAACCACATCACGTTATCATTATCAAAATAAATATTTCGATAATATCTATTTTTACCGATTATCATGTCATCATGATCAATAAAGGTTCCATTCTCATACTTATACAAATTCCAGGAACTTGCCCATATATTTCCATTATTATCTTCGGCTATGTCAAACACTTGCCTTGAGATATAGTCAGGATGGATCAGTTCATAATTAAGAAAATCAATTGTATCAGAATTAAGTGAAGACATAGAAATACCTTCCATAGTTGTTACCCATAGATTATTCTTAGAATCAACAAGCAAAGAAGTAACAGAATTATTTATCAAACCATCATCAAGATCATAGTTTGATATAGATTTCACTTCATTTTTTCCTTCAATAAGGGTCAACCTTGATATACCCATTTCAGTAGCTATCCAATAGTCTCCATTTTTATCTTTGGCAATATCGCTGATACTAAAATCAGATAAGCCAGATTTTTTACCGATGTAAAATAAATAGGTAGAGTCCTCTTTTTCAGATAATATAGGGTCATAAATAGCCAAACCGTTGTCAGTTCCTATAAAAATCCTTTGATCTGCATCTTCAAACAAACAGCTTACTCTATTACTTGGTAAACCATCTGCTGTTGAAAGGGTATGAAATTGGTGACCGTCAAACTTAGAGACTCCTCCGGAAGTTGCAAACCATAAATACCCTCGCTGATCCTGAATAATATCAAATAGCGTAGCTTGTGCTAAGCCATGTTCAACTGAGTAAACTCTGAAGTTATATTTCTGGCCAAAAGAAGTTTCTACCCAAATCAAACAAAGTATAAGATATAATTTGGCCAAGACAGTTCTATTCATACTAGTAAATGTACTAAAAAATAAACTGTTCTCAGACAACTTGATTGGCGAACGAATTTATTATCCATAAATTTGCCTCATGTTTAGAAATGCTTTATTATCCGTTATTATACTAATTGAAATTTGTAGCTGCACCAGTAATAATAAGACCCATGAAACTAATGTAGCTCAAGTCATTGATACTTTGGAATTGATAGATGAGCGTATCAAACATGATCCAGAGAACAATTTGATCTACTATCAAAAGGGAAAATATTATCTATCTAAAAACGATTTACAACAAGCACTAAATAATTTTAACAAATCTATTGTCCTGGATACCCTACACTCCTCATCTTATTTTGAAAAATCCAAAGTACTTTTCAAGCTGAACAGGTTTAATGATTCTAAAAATGCACTTCGGAAATGTTTAATTTTAGATACAACACATGTTGAAGCCTATTTAAAACTAGGAGAATTATCCTTTTATATTGGTGATTACCAATCAGCATTTACAGCAACCAATAAAGCTTTACGACTAGATTTAAATAATTATTACGGCTATTTTTTAAAAGGAATGATTTACAAAGAACTAAAAGATACTACGAAGGCTATTTCTAGTTTTCAAACAAGCATTGAACAAAACCCTGATGATTACAACTCTTATATCCAATTGGGGCTATTACACTCCATTCCAGGCAAAACCAATCAACTAAAAATTGCTATCCAATATTTCACATCCGCGCTTGCTATTGACAGCCTAAACTTGAAAAGCAAGTATTTCAGAGGAATAACTTTTCAAGATAATAAAGAATATGACAAAGCACTTCGGGATTATCAGAGTATCCTAAAAATGGATTCTACCCACTCAAAAGCATATTACAATACAGGATTCATTTATTATGAACTTGATTCCATCGAAAAAGCCGCATTCAATTTTGATCTGGCGATACGATATGATTCATCATATGCCAATGCTCATTACAACCGCTCTTTATGTGCAGAAATATTAGGAGAAACAAATGCCGCGGTTTTCCATCTTGATAAATTCAAAGAGCTTACACGATCAACGAATTAAGAATAAAAAATTCAGGATTAAGAATTACGAAATAGCTTATTTCTTATAGTAGATAGCCTATAGAAACGAATACACGAATATTTACGAATAAACTAATACACGAATCATCGAACTGAAGCAACATTTTACTATTTTTGCACTTCATTTTTAACAATCATTCATGATCAAAATCACTTTTCCAGACGGAAATATAAAGGAATATGACAAAGGAAGTACTTCCTTAGAGATTGCAAGGAGTATAAGCGAAGGCTTGGCAAGAAATGTAATTTCTGCAAAAGTTAATGATCAGGTTTGGGATGCATTCCGGCCAATTGAAGAAAATGCATCCTTGCAACTTTTAACATGGGATGATAAGGAAGGTAAAAGCACATTTTGGCATTCATCTGCACATTTAATGGCCGAAGCTCTTGAAGCTACCTACCCGGGAGTAAAGTTGGGTATTGGCCCTCCTGTTGAAAATGGTTTTTATTATGATATTGATCTTGGAGATAGGGAAATTTCAAATGAAGATCTTGCTAAGCTTGAAGTTAAAATGCTTGAATTAGCAAGACAAAAAAATGAGTACTCCCGCAAAGATATTTCTAAAAAGGATGCAACAGCATACTTCACCGAAAAAGGAGATGAATATAAACTTGAACTAATTGACGAATTAGAGGACGGAAGCATCACTTTTTATACACAGGGAAATTTTACAGATCTCTGTAAAGGGCCACACATTCCAAATACCGGATCAATTAAGGCCATCAAACTATTGAGTATCGCAGGTGCTTATTGGCGTGGCGATGAAAGTAAAAAGCAACTTACTCGTATCTATGGTATTACTTTCCCAAAGCAAAAGGAGTTGGAGGAGTATCTTGAAATGCTTGAAGAGGCAAAGAAAAGAGACCACCGCAAACTCGGAAAAGAGCTGGGTATTTTTACATTTGATGATGATGTTGGCCCGGGATTACCACTCTGGCTTCCTAATGGAACAATTATTATTGAAGAATTAGAAAAATTAGCAAAAGACACTGAAAAGAAAGCAGGCTACTTGCGAGTCCGCACACCGCATTTGGCAAAAGAAATCTTGTATCAAACCAGTGGCCACCTTCCTTATTATGAAGACAGCATGTTTCCGGCCATGGAGTTTGACGGATTAAAGTACTACCTGAAGTCAATGAACTGCCCACATCATCACAAGATCTTTGATGCTGAACCAAGAAGTTATAAAGATATGCCTTTAAGACTGGCTGAATATGGGACTTGTTACCA
>JAESSM010000078.1 GCA_016764115.1 Bacteroidia bacterium
AATATTTTATAAAGAGGAAAATGTTGGCCAAATGAAAGCAATAAACAAATTGTTCCAAATGCTAAAAATATATATTCGTTGTTACTTTTTTTCTTTGGCAATACCCAAATAAAAAAACAAAGAAGAATAATTCCAAAGTAGCTGTTTCTCATACTGAGACCTGTTCCAAAAAATTCGGAATCAAAAGTTCCAACTCCAAAAGGAGTAAAAAATGATATGAGCGACTTATACGTGAACGGGTTAAAGGATGCTTCTTCGAAAGACATACCTGATAATCGTTCGATATAAGGAAAAACTTGTTTGAGAATAACAATGGTAGTAGAGCATAACAAAGCGGTTATAATAAAGAAACTAAGATTTGTAGATATCCATTTAAGTTTTTTATTCTTACTCTTAGATTTAACCAGGTGAAAAATGAAAAAGGTTAGTAGTAGATAAGAGCTAATTATTGTAAATGTTTGATTGCCACCGGTAATCATCATAAACATTACCATAGCCACCTTTGATGAGTTTAATAAATTTGGCTTTGCGGCCATTTTTAAATAATACAATATAAGAAATGGGATCCATGCTGCACTAATGATAGAATAGAAATGCTGAGTATGTGAGACAAAAAACCCGGAAAGCATATATCCTATAGCACAAATAAGGGCAGCAACTTGAGAATTGTCTAGAGACTTGGACAATTGATACATTCCCCATCCACCCAGAAAGACATAAAAAACAAAAGTAAAATGTAGCGTGTAAATGCCATGACCAAATAGTTTGCCGATGATCAATGCTTCAGGATACCATGACGGCCCTTGTAAATCAGCATGAATTGGATATCCAAATTGTTGATAAGGATTCCACCATGGTAACATGTTGTTTTGCAGGCATTCTCCAATAAAAAACCTCCACGGTAGCCAGCAATCTACCATATCCCATTTAAGGCTATTTTGAAGAAAGGCTATTTGCCAAAAACCCAAAATAGCAACAAGCACAATAATTAGAAGATGATAATTTCCAATGAAATATCTTTTTAGATCATTCATTCTTGCTATACGTAATTGCTAATTTTGAAAAACTTCTTTAAAAATGCTTAATGAATTGAGGTGCTTAAAGTTAGGGATATGAATTTGGTAATACTTGATAGTGTTTTCAAGTAATTTTATTCTGATATCTTTTGTAAAATTCAGATGATCAGAAAAGTCGGTAGATTGGTTTATTTCCGAGAGCGAGGTACTCAATAATGGTATCAGAAAATCGAAATGTTTTGGTTTTGTAGAACAAAAGGTACCTTCCCTGAGATCAAAGTAAGGATTTTCTTCTGAATATTTTCCATTGGGTTTAAATCCTAAATATTGCGTGAGTTTAATAAGAAAAATGATATGAAATTCTGGTAAAGATCTGTTTGTTTCATCAAAATAGATAAAAGACTTCTTAATGTAATTAAATAAGTTTTGGTCAGCAGATTCCTCAATTATACATTTTGACAGGATTTCAGTTAAAAATATTATTGTTGTGGATTTACTTATTTCAAATGGTATAGAAATGTAGTTGATATGTGATTTGATCTCTGTTATTCTATTAAGATTAGCATTGGGTTTGTAGTTAGCCACAAGTTCTACAATGGAGGCAGCCTGGAAAAGGTTGGGGCTGAATTTTGGCTTTTTACTTCTAACTCCACTAGCAATGTAAGATTGCAGACCACGATCGTTAGTATAAATTTTTGCGATAATACTTGATTCGGAATACTTGGTAGTGCTAAAAACTATTCCTTGAGTTTTTTTGAGCATTTATTATTACCAGAATTAGAGGTGCGGTTAGTTAATAAAAAGAAGTTTAGCAACGTAAGTTTCAGACCCGTCATCATTTGAACTGAAGATCAGATAAACTCCGGTTTGAGCTCTGTCTCCATTGTAATTTTTTCCATTCCAAATTGCTTGCCCACCGAGTGCTGTAGTTTCGTATATCATGTTGCCGCTAATATCAGTTATTTTAACATTTGCATTTTCTACAAGCCCTTTAATAGCAATATCTCCTGTAAAATTTTCTCTCACTGGATTGGGATAAACCAATACATTTTGATGAGTTGTTTGCCCCTCAGTAGCCGTACTCCTATAGGAAATGATACCTTGATCTGTTCCTATAAAAACCTCTCCGGTAGAATTGTTAATGGCAATTGAAGTTATATTATTGGATAATAACGGGCTGTTGTCTGTATTGAATTGTTGAATTACCTCTGTTCCATCTTCGCTTACTAACCAAATCCCATTGTATGTACCTAGCCATTTTCTATTAGCCCCGTCAACTGCAATGGCTGTTACTGTTTCGGTTTCAAGCAAGTAAGCTGTATAACCATCTTGTTCAACAAATATTTGCTGGGCATCAAAGTTGTCTCCAGAAAACACCAAATAAGGAGCGTAAAAAACTGTAATGCCTTCATCCGTTCCAACCCATATTTCTCCATTAAGATCTTTAGCAATGCTATGAACTCCGTTAGAGGGTAAATTTCCGTTTCCCTCACCTTTAGATACAATAGTAAATTGATCATCGGTTTTATCAGCAATTGTATTGTTGTCATCAAAAACCAATATGCCTTCTTCTCCTGATCCTAATAATATCCATTTTTGATCATTATCATCAATAATAATATCGGCAAACATATATCCCCCATCGGATATATTCCCAAAATCAAACGATTCCCACGTGTCATTAGACCGAAGGACTGATAAAGGACTGGTTGCACCAATATTACTTATCCAAAGATTATTATTATCATCAAAAGCGAGACTAAATATCCTACAAGCCTTTTTTGTGCTGTCCTTTTCAAATAAATTAAATTGCCAATCGAGGGTGCTCTTATTGTCATCTCCGGTATAGTGATTTAGAACTCCTTTGTCCTTATCAAGTTCAATTAATCCTCCATACATAGAACCGGTAAAAATATTTCCATTTTTTGGTGAAACTGCAACCGTTACTAAGTCGGTGTAATTAATTGTATCTAATCCGGGCGTTTTGTTTGAACGGTTATATGGTTTCCAGTCATCATCAATATATGAAAACAGACCATCGTTATTCCAAATATTACCCCAGATATTATCTACACCTCCGGAGGCAACCCAAACATCATTCCCAGAAATACTGATGTAATAAGCTTCATTAGATGCTGGCCCATCAGGCCTGTAAATTCTTCGTGTACCAGATTCATTACTACATAATCCTTGTATAAAATCTGCAATCCAAATTACCCCTTCTTCATTCATTATACATTCTTGTGGATCCGGCATATACCAATCAGTAGAAATTTCTTCACGGCTATTTGTAGAGTCAATTATTTCAATTCCGTTAGCTTTTGTAATTAACAATTTATTATACATAGAATTCATGCTTAAAATTTCCCAACTCTCTCCACTTATATATCCTCTCCAGGTGTTACCATTATAGATGTATAAGCTATCTTCCACATTCGCATAAATACTATCATTGAAGGAGACAATTGCGTTGCTGGACTTAGCAGGTATATTTTTAGCATCATCATGAAGTGTCCAGGATTTATAGTCAAGTAGGTTGAAACTATATTTATTAGCTTCTAAAATCCCCAGATCTGTAGCCGCAAAAATTGAGGAGTCTTGAAATGCGAGATCAAATACTTCAGGTGATTCACCGTCCGGCCCAAAATTGATGTATGACTCTTTAAACTCATTATTTTGCATATCATATACTACAATGCCAAAGCTACAGCATAAATAGGCGTAGTTGTTATTAAATATGATTTTGTGAATTTCTTTTGTACCCGGAATCATTTTATCTTTTATCTCTGGGAGGTTAGTTATCTTATTGTCTTTCACTAGGTCAATATTGCCATTACTATAGGCAATAATCAAGATGTTATAATCTTTATCATAATTAATTGCGTTAATGGCAAGATCAGAGAATCCATCAATTTTTGATAGCCTGTTTATGCTATTATCAGTTGTGTTGTAATAAAAAAGCCCTGATTGTGTACCGCAATAAATGAGATCATTTACTTGTACTACAGAAGTTCCTTGATTATATGGTAAATGTACTTTCCATTGGCCAATGGCTACATCTTGGCTGTAGGCGGCTGTTATAGTAAGTATAAGTAAAGATGTAGAAAGAAGAATAGGTAGTCTCATCAATCAATATATCATCGCAAAATTACGTGAATATTAATAATTAACTGAGAGAATAGAAAAATATTGTTTTAAAGGTAGAGGGGATTAGTTTTTAGAAGTTGGTAGCTTGACCTTGTCTAGCCAATAATTTTGTACTGTTTGAAAAAGAGATATGAATTGATCAAAACTATCTGGCTTTTGAATGTATGAATTAGCTCCATATTTATAAGTGCTGGCGATATCATCTGGAGAATTTGAAGTAGTAAAAATTATGATAGGTATTTTCTTAAGAGATTCGTTGGCTTTTATTTCCTTTAGTGCTTCTCTGCCATCTTTTTTTGGCATATTAAGATCCAAAAATATTAAATCAGGTACAGGAGATGAATCCGGACTTTCGTATGGAGGATTATGTAAAAGATAGTTCATAAGGTCCTCACCGTCTTTTACCCTCCTTACACATTGGTCCAAACCTATTTCTTTTAAAGCATCTACCGTAATGAAATAGTCATCATCATCATCTTCTGCGAGTAGAAGAACCACTTGATCGAGGCTGTTACCCATAAGTATTTTGTTTAGAATAGCAATGCTACACTTTAAAGCTATTATACGGAAACCGAATTTTGAATGTTACAAACTTTACAGGCTTTCTGTTATACCGCAAATATGACTTTACGTGCTAGGGGAATCGGACTTTTCGTCCATTTCGAGTAAGTAGTACTTAAGCTTTACGAACACTTTTTTAAAGCTTTCAAAACTTTCAGGTTTGTGGATAATAAAGTCCTCATCTATAGGTAAATCATAATCTTCTTTAACCTCTTCAGGATCTTCAGCTGTAGTAAATACAAAGATTGGAATTTCTGCTAAATTTGGATCAGCCTTAATTTCCTTTATAGCATCAGCGCCAGATTTTTTTGGCATGGTGATATCAATAAACAGCAAGTTTGGTTTTGGAGCTCCTTCACCAGATTCATATTTTCCTTTGTGTTGAAGATAGTCCATCAACTCTTCACCATCATAAACTCTATGAAAATCTTTTTCGATTTTTATTTCTCGGAATATATCTAGTGCGAACTGATAATCATCATCATCATCTTCCGCAACTAGAATAACAAAGTTTTTTTTGTCCTCGCTCATGGCCTTTTATTTTATAGTTCTATTAATACGGTTAATCAATTTGATTTTTATATCTGAATTTTAGCTAACATCACTACAACAAATATAATTAAAATAAATATAACGAACATCTTTTTTTGCTTTTTAATTTTGTTTGATAATTCAACATTTGATCTTACTAATTCTGCTTTTTTTAACAAGTTATTAATGTCTTTCTTAATATATGGAATAGCATGGTCTCCTTTAACAATATAGTCATAAGCACCTGACTTAAATGCTTTTTCCATCATTTCCGGATCATCATTTCCTGATAAGATTATCACGTTTATTTCAGGGTTTACCTTTTTGATCTCCAACAAGGCCTCTAATCCATTCAATCCCGGTAAATAGAAATCCAGAATAATAAAATCAGGGTTTAGAGAAAGTTTAGCGATGCATTCATCCGCTGAAGGGAATGTCTGCAGTTTAAATTCATTAAAATATCCTCCCTGCTGATTTATGGTTTTATTTAGGTGCTGATTTAATACCTCTAAGTATTCATCATCATCATCTACCAGAAATATTTTATAGGCATGACTAGAACTTATCATATTCGGGGAGGATAAGTAATTGAAATTTTTGTAAGTACATTCTTTTTCAAATGTATAAAATAAAATAACTTTTTAAAACAAATGTATTACAAATATTGAATCTCCTTAAAATCATAATTTGATGATCGGCCTGCTTTATTCTTGACTACTAATTTTCCAAATGGAGTAATATCAATGATCTTTCCAGTTATTTTTCCATCAGGAGTTTTATAATCATGCCATGTGTTATGTTTGTAAAGATTTTTCATATAATCATTATGCAATGCTTCAGTATTCCCATTTCTAAGTTGTAGATATCTGATCTCTAAATATTTTAGACAAGAATTCAATGCGTTATGTAAATCAACAGTATTTTGGGTAATTCCTTTTATTGATATTGCATTTGGGATCATTGTTGCAAATGAAGTTTGGTTGACATTAATTCCAATTCCTATCACTGATGATTTAATTTTAGATTGAGCAATGATATTTTCAATAAGTATTCCTGAAATTTTTTTGTCACTTACATAAATATCATTTGGCCATTTGATTGTAACTTCATTTTGAAAATTGGAGGCGTCTAATTCAAAGTTTACATAATCATAAATTCCCAGTGAGACAGCTTTATTGAGATTAAATTGTTCGCTTGCAGAAAGAAAAGATGGTTTAACAATACAGCTAAAAGTGAGATTTTGACCTGATGCACTTTCCCAAAACCCTTCTCTTTGTCCTTTGCCTTCAGTTTGCAATTTTGTGTTAATGACCGTTCCTTCAACACAGTTTGCATCATTGGCGAGTTTCATTGCATAGGTATTAGTTGAGTCAACCTGTTCGAGTTCTATAGTATTGGAGCCAAAAAATAGCTTATCCATAAATCGTAATGCAAAATAATTCCGTAGTTTAGCAGTTTAATTAGTAAATGTAAAACTCTAAGGTGGTAAAAGCAAAACAAGCATCTGAAAAAACTAATATTACCAAATTTATTATTGAAGCAATACAAGATAAAAAAGGTAAAGAGATTAAATTAGTTGATCTTAGAAGTGTTTCAGGGGCAATTTGCGATTACTTTATCATCTGCCATGGGGAATCTTCAACACAAATTCAAGCAATAGCAGAGTCCGTGGAGAAGAGGGTCAAAATCAATTTGAACGAATTTCCATATAGCAAGGAGGGAATTGAAAATAGCGAGTGGATATTGTTAGATTATGTGGATGTAGTTGTGCATTTGTTTAGAAGAGAAACTCGGGAATTCTATGGTATTGAGGATTTGTGGGGTGATGCGGAGATAACTGAGATTGAAGAACACTAAGATTGAAATGGGAAAATATTTGTAAATTGCGTATATTTTTGTTAAATTATTTAGATGGAAAACGAGAGTAATAAAAAAAAGTCGGAGAAGAAGATTGATGATAACAAAGGTAAGTTTCAGTTACCTAAAGGTTCTAAATTCAATTTTTACTGGATATATGCAATAATTGCGGTTGCGTTTATTGCATTGCAATTTTTTAGCCTGGGTTTTTCGGCTAAAGAGATCACGTGGCAACGTTTTGAGCGCGAAATGCTAAGGAATCGGGATGTTGAGCGATTGGTAGTTGCAAACAGAGAGATCGTAAAGGTTTTTATAAAAAAAGATCGGCTTTCAAGCGAAAAGTATAAAGACATTGTTAATAAACCATTCAGCATGGTGGAAACTGGACCCCACTATTTTTTCACCATTGGTTCAGTAGAAATATTTGAGAAAAACCTTGCTGAAGCGCAAAAAGCTTTTGAGGAACCCGATCAAGTCGGAGTTGCATATATAACAGAAAGAAACTGGGGAACAGAAATTATGAGCTGGGTGTTGCCAATTCTTTTAATGGTAGGTATCTGGATATTTATCATGAGAAGAATGAGTTCTGGTGGAGGTGGGCCTGGGGCCCAATTGTTCAATATTGGGAAATCAAAAGCAACTTTATATGATAAAGACACTACTATAACTATTACATTCGATGATGTAGCTGGTTTAGAGGAAGCCAAGCAAGAGGTAATGGAAATTGTTGACTTTCTTAAAAATCCTAAGAAGTATACTGCGCTAGGAGGAAAAATTCCAAAAGGTGCTTTATTGGTTGGAGCTCCCGGAACAGGTA
>JAESSM010000126.1 GCA_016764115.1 Bacteroidia bacterium
AGATCTAGGCAAAAAAGTGTCAAAAAGATTCAAAGAGTTTTGTGAAGAATATGGAAGAAATCTTGAATTATGGTTTGAGCCAGGCAAATATTTGGTTAGCGAAAGTGGTTATTTATTAGTGAAAACGAACATCGTAAAACAAACTGTTGCTACAGTATTTACCGGAGTTGATTCGGGACTAAACCATTTAATTCGCCCAATGTTCTATGATGGATATCATCACATTGTAAACATATCAAATCCAACAGGTACACAACGAATTTATACTGTTGTAGGATATATCTGTGAAACAGATACTTTTGGTTCAGATAGGAAATTAAATGAAGTTCGTGAAGGAGACATATTGGCAATTTTGAATGCCGGTGCTTATGGATATTCTATGAGTTCCAATTATAATATGCGATGTAGACCTGCTGAAGTCCTGATACACGAAGGTAAAGCACATCTAATAAGAAAAAGGGAAACTGCAGAGGATATGCAAAGGAATTTAGTTGAAATAGATTTATAAAGAGGCTAGCTTACAAGTTATTTGATTTTGCCACCAATTCGGCAATGTCCATTACCTTAACTGAATCTTCTTTTTCAAAATGCTTTACACCATCTCCCATCATCGTCATGCAAAATGGGCAAGCTGTTGCAATCACTTCAGGATTGAGACCTAAAGCTTCTTCTGTTCGTTCAATATTTACATCTTTGTTACCTGGTTCAGGTTCTTTAAACATCTGAGCTCCACCAGCACCACAACATAAGCCTTTAGATCTACACCTCTTCATTTCAACCAGATCAGCATCTAAAGTCTCGAGTACTTCCCTAGGAGCTTCGTAAATATTGTTTGATCTTCCTAAGTAACAAGAATCATGAAAAGTTATCTTCTTTCCTTTAAATTCTCCACCTCCTTTAACAACCAATTTTCCATCATTTATTAATTGCTGAAGGAATTCTGAGTGATGTATAACCTCATAATCACCTCCTAAATCAGGATATTCATTTTTGAGAGTATTAAAGCAATGAGGACAGGCTGTAACAATCTTTTTAACATTATAGCCATTTAAAATTTCAATATTAGACATTGCCTGCATCTGAAATAAGAACTCATTTCCCGCCCTTTTTGCAGGATCTCCAGTACAGGACTCCTCAGTCCCTAGTACCGCATATTTTATCCCCACGTGATCCAAAATCTTTGTAAAGTCACGAGTTACTTTTTTATATCGACCATCAAATGCTCCAGCACATCCCACCCAAAACAATACTTCAGGCTCTTCACCTTTAGCTTTTAACTCAGCCATCGTGGGTACATTAATTTGTTTCATTTACGAATAACTAATTGTTACGAATGTACGAATTCAGTTTTTCTCAATATTCACTAATCTTTTAAAAACAACTCCGTCATTTGCAAAGTTAATTAACAATCCCAGCTTTAAATCAGAGATGTTAAGATAGTTTAGTACTTGATCTATCCTTGATTTTGAAAACCGCAAGTCTTTCTTTATTTCTACAATGATTTTATCTTCTACCAAAAAATCAAAGAATGATTTACCAATTAACTTATTTTGAAATTTTAGAGGATAATACACTTGCTCTGTATAAGATAGTTTTTGTATTTCTAAACTTCTGGCCAATGCCTTTTGATAATACTTTTCATAATGACCAGACCCTAACTCGTTAAATACATCATAAGCACAACCAACAATTTTGTAGCTTAATTCTGGATAAACTAAATCATTTCTTCTCAACTTCACTTCCATATTCGTAGATTCGTATTTATTCGTCATTCGTAAACAACTCATCTGCCCAATTCATTCTATCCGAAGCAGAAAATTGCCAAGGAGCTCCATTATTTTCGATGTTGGTCATCATCATATTTATAGATGCCGGAGCTTTAGATTCTTCCATCACAAGACTTCTTCTCATATCAATGATGAAAGGAACGTGATTAATATCTACTGGGCATTCCTCCATACACGCTCCACAAGTGGTACAAGCCCAAAGTTCTTCCTCGGTAATGTAATCTCCAACCAAAAATTTTCCATCTGAATAACTGGAATCTTTAATTAAAGCATCTCCCTTATCTTTCATTCGCTGCCTTGCATCTATATATAACTTCCTGGGAGAAAGCAACTTACCTGTAATATTTGCCGGACATACATCTGTACATCTTCCACACTCTGTACAAGTATATGAATCCATCAATGTTTTCCAAGATACATCTTCAATGTCCTTTACCCCAAACCTGGGTATTTCTGCTTGTTCCCCTTCTGGTGGAGGTGCAAAAGCTGTATCCGGATTCATCATTAACTTTACCTCTTTAGTAACAGATTCCATACTGTTTAATCTACCCTTTGGCCCTAATCTTTCTAAAAACACATTTGGAACCGCGAGTATCACATGGAAGTGTTTTGAATATGGAAGCACATTTAAGAAAATAAAAACCAAAGAAATATGGATCCACCAATTAACAATTTCAAAAGTATGCAAGTTCATACCTGCAATGCTACTTGCGAACATATTACTTATTGGAAATGATCCATGAATCTCACCACCATTATTTAAATAACCAATGTTCATTCCTAAAAGGGAGAACATTAACAATAAAATCATGGATAAAATAACTGTGGCATCCATCCTGGAAGATGGTTTCATTTCAGGAGCTGTAAAGCGCTTAGGTTTTACAATATATCTTCTTATCAGAAATATAACACAGGATATGATTATGAGAGCAGCAAATACCTCACCTGATATTGTAACAACATCATAAATCCCTCCTAACCTGCTTAAAATTCTCTGCGTTCCGAACAACCCATCAATGATCATTTCAAGGGTTCCTACTGTAATGACTAGGAATCCCCAATATACCAAGGCATGCAATAGACCTGCAACAGGTTTCTTTAAAATTTTTGATTGCCCAAATGCAACTAATAAAGTATGGGTTATTCTCTCACCGATATTGTCTAGTGTAGGATAAGCATGTTCCTTAGTAAGTTTAAAGTAAGAAAGGATCCTGAATACGGTATATCCAAAAAACCCGAACGAAAGGACAGTAACAATAATGAAAATTAATTGCTGCATTTGATACTCTAGTCATCAATTTTTACGTGACTACCATCACAAAATGGCACATTGCCAGAATGCTTACAACCACACCATGCCACTTTTTTGGCACTTTCAATAGTTTCAATTACCGGACGAAATCCAGTTCCCTTATGAGAGCCATCGCAATAAGGTTGATTATTACTTAAACCACAGGCACACCATGCATAGGTACCTGGTTCTACATCCATTACATAAGGTGTCTTTTGAGCTACTTTTGGTTTTTCCATTTGCATAAAATTTGTGTAAGCAAATGTAAAAAATTTGACTGGTTTTGTTGAATTCAAGAGAAAAATAAAGGGGATGATTTTTCGATCATCCCCTAAAGCGTAATGGGGTTAGGGTTATTTAAGCAAGGTTACGTGTCCTATAAAACGATACGCTTTTCCTTCATGGTCTTTAGCAAGAATAACATAAGGATAGACTCCATCTGGTGACAATTCACCGACATTATCTCTTCTACCATTCCATAAATGATTTGGATCTTCTGTTCTAAATATCATTTCACCCCACCTGTTATAAACGTATAGTTCAAAGTCAGTCAGTCCATGTTGTTTAACACCCCATCCATCATTGATTCCGTCACCATCTGGTGTGAATGCATTCGGTATGTATACAGCACTTTCTGGTTTTATTCTAATAGTATCAATTATGGTATCAGTACATAAGAATTCGTTAGTTACAATTAATGTTACTGGATAATACCCTGTATCACCATATTCATGAGTTACATGTTGTAAACTTGAAATATCACCATCACCGAAAGCCCAATCCCATTGTATAAGCTGTGCATTAATGCTTATTGAGCTATCAGAGAAATCAATAAATGGACTCAAGATTGATTCTTCATAAGGATCAGCTAAGAAATCTGCTATAGGTTTAGGATAATTGATTACTTCTATGTCCTCTCTGGAAGTTGTACATCCATTCCTATCAGTAACCGTAACAGAGTAGAACCCTGCAAATAAGTTTTCTAATAGATAATCATTGTTCCCATCTATTTCGAAATCACCCGTTGACCATACATAATCATAAGGCTGAATTCCTCCATTTACTTGAATATCGATCCAACCATCATTATGAAAAGGACATGTTTTTCCAATAAGTTCTCTAGTGATTAAAAGAGCGTCCGGTTCATGAACACTGTCACATGCTGTCGCAATACAGCCTTTCATGTCGGTAACAATTACACAGTAGTAGCCTTTTACTACACTGAACAATGAATCAGTTGTTGAATTGTTGGCATCATCCCATTGGTAAGTATATCCTCCATTACCTCCGGTAACAGTCAGATCAACCTGACCATTGTTTTCTCCATTACAAACAACGCTATCCACATTTGTAATTATGGCTATTAAAGTATCAGGTTGAGTTATAT
>JAESSM010000079.1 GCA_016764115.1 Bacteroidia bacterium
CACACTGTAAATATCAGCGGCTTTCAATTTAAAAACACCAGCCATCCCAGTCATTGAAGCTATGGCTTCCAACTGCATGTCCATTTCTTCAAAAATTTTTCCTTCTTCTAATGACTTTTCATACTCAATTTCCAGGTCCCAGGTATCCTGGGTTTCGGGATGATATATCTTGACAGATGCTTTGGGGTTTTCTCTTACATTGCGGATGGTCTTATTAAAAAACTGAAAGGATAAAGCAACATGGGATTCATCCACATAAAAAACCTGGGAAATATATGTGGCATTCGGAATGCCTGCTTTTGAGGAAGTAACCAATGCAGCTGGTATTGTTCCTTGCATTGCGGGAATCATATCTTCGGTAACCATCTTTATTATAATTTATATAGTTTTATTATAAGTTATTTAGTTTGACATCTCTTAACAAATCCATTGCATCCATTATATTCATATTTTTTTACCTGCTTTTGGACCCGGGGTCTGGTTGAATATTTCTTCCACCTTAAAAGTAATCGCTAATGCAGGAATGAGTTGTAACTTATCGACCTGGGTCCCTACTTCATTTCCGCCCATCATTATTATTAATTCTCTGTAAAACGCAATAGTTTTGTTAATTACTGCTAGCTCTTCATCTTTACATGAATGTTGCTCTACAAATTCACCCTTGAATTGGTAAGTGACATAATTGTTTGTTTTACAAACAGTCAAAGCAATTTGGCCGTTGTTTTCAAAGTTAACCAAGTGCTTGGTAAGCATTTGCACAGGAACATAAAAGCTAATTTCATCTTCAGAAGTAATTTGTACACCAAAGGCGCGCCCAACTGAAGGTTGTAAATTATTATCACGTGATCCGAAGCACATGACAAGGCTTTTGTCCGCTAAAAAGGATTTAAGTTCTTTAAGTTCACCGTTTAACATATGACTCAATATTAAAGTGTCTAATAAATTTAAACTGATACTCCCCAAAATAAACAGAGCTTCTTATCATTTAGATAGCAAAGACATAAATAGAAGACTGCATTCATTTATTAAAGCACATTATCGTTGTAACGTTAATTGTTTAAACAAATGTATTGCTTTATTTTATACATTCCAAAAAAAAATCAAATTTATTTCATAATACTTTCTTAATTAGCTGATTTACAGCAGGAAATATTCAACTACTCGTGGTCATCCCGCCGGTTAAATGAACATTATAAATTCACATTTATTAGGAATTAACCGCATCTTCCTGCATCTTTTGTGGGGTTGGCAAGAATACTCCAAAAGGATCTTCCTCAAAGAAACTGGCAAAGTGTACTTTATCAGTAATAACACGCACATCTTCACGTGTAATATCTCTAGGGTCGTTATGGCCAAGAGATTTTGTAAGCCCCATCATATCATGATGAAAACCACTTAAATAGCTGTGAACCCGAGTTGCCTTTTCCGGAATATTGATACCATGCATTCTCCATGCATTATTGGTAGTAATTCCCGTTGGGCATTCATTGGTATGGCATTTCAACGCTTGTATGCAACCAATAGATAACATAATGGCTCTTGCTGTTTCAATTGTATCCGCACCATAGGCAAAGGCAAGTGCGGCATGTGCAGGTGTAAATAATCTACCGGATGCATTTAATATTACTTTATCTCTTATTCCGGCATTTTTAAATTTTTTGTCTAAAAGTGCAATAGTTTCAATTGCTCCACCATAACCTACATAGTTCAAATACAAGTTTGGAGCTGCACCCGTGCCTCCATCTGAACCATCAACTTGTATCGCATCAGGACCTTCCCCTGTAACTTTCATTGCTTCAACCAACAGATCCATTTCCGCTAATTGTCCTACACAGAGCTTTATTCCTACCGGAAGTTCTGTCAATTCTCTTATTTTTTTACAAAAATCCATCAATTTTGCAACAGATTCCTTTGGTGTTGCTGCTATCAATTCTGCCTGTTGTGGAGGACTGATCACTGTTTTACCAACCGGAACTTTTCTTACATCCGCAATTGGTTCTGTTACTTTCGATCCTGGCAAATGACCACCTAAACTAGGCTTTGCTCCTTGAGATATCTTCAATTCGATCATTTTGATGTTGTCGTGTTTTTTAATTGTATCCACTAACAATTGCTCATCCAAAACTCTTGAAGTGTCTCCATTGGATAAAGTAGCATCTTTACCTGCACCAAATTTTCCTGTTCCCAATTGCCATACACAATCATTTCCTGCAATACCATGCGGACCAAATCCACCTTCTCCTGTATTTACAAACGCTATCTCTTTGGCTCCCAAACTAACTGTTTCACAAGCTTTATAATTTAAAGCACCATAGCTCATTGCAGATACATTGATGGTGCTAATTACTTTAAAAGGCTTTACACCCGACCGTTTTTCACCTATCTCAAAACCATAACTAGTTTCGGGAGGCGTTCCCGGAAAGTTTCTGTGAAGAATTCTGGCATAAGTAGTATTTTCAGAATCATAAATATCGAGTTCTGTTCCAAAACTCGACATGGATTTATAACCTTTTGCTTTTTGGTAAATATAGTCTCTGACAATTTTAGGAATTGGACGTCCATCCGTGTTGGTCTCGTTGAAATATTGCAAGTACTTGTCACGAAATACATTTTCAAAGAGATACCGAAGTCTTCCAAATGGCCCATATATTCTTGTTATAGTATGATCATCCTGAATGAATACGTCATTGATGCCAAACAAAATGGCTGCAAGTACCAAGCACCATGTTGTGCCCCACCCTCCCCACCATTGATAAGCAGGAATTGATAATAGCGCAACAATGTAAGTGAGATACTCAACTGGTTTTTGTAAAGGAGGTAAATATGAAGGGGGTGTTAAAGCATTTAGTTTGCCTTTACTCAAGTATTTATTTAAAACTTTTTTGCCAACGTTAGAAGGTTGATATGCCATGATAGTGCAGTTTTAGGGTAACATATGGTACGTTAAGTAAAAGATTTTATTTGAAAAGTAAAAATGAAACGACCAAAAAAATGTGAATATTTTTATGAGCAGGTCGTAAACCAATCGAATTATACAGTTTCTGTAGTTTCTTTAACCGAATTTGTTTCTGTGGATTCTTTTTTGAAAAAGTCTCTTTGAAACACCAATATTATTCCAACTCCTACAGAAATGGCTGTATCAGCGATGTTAAATACTGGTCGAAAAAAGACAAATTCCTCTCCTCCCCAAAAAGGGAACCAATTTGGAAATAGTCCTTCTATTAAAGGAAAATAAAACATATCAACAACCCTTCCAAACAGTAGGTTGTTATAATCGAAAAGGACACCATAAAACACGCTATCAATAATGTTCCCTAACGCACCTGCAAAAATTAACGATCCACTTATGATCAAGCCTGAACTTGCTTTTCGTTTAAATAAGTAAAACAAAACAACACCTATCCCCACTATAGCACATATTCGCAGTATGCTTAAAGTGAATTTACCATAATCACCTGCAAACTCCATCCCAAAGGCCATGCCATTGTTTTCGGTAAAATGGATGTAAAACCAATCACCTAAGACTGAAAAATATTCGCCCAGATACATATTGGTTTTTACCCAGAGTTTTAATACCTGATCAGAAACCACTATAATGGAAATGATCAATATGGAATGAATGGGTTTCACGTTCTTTTACATAAAAAAACAAGAAAGCCGAAAATCAGCTTTCTTGTTATTATATGTTTGCAATTTAAATCAAATACTAATTATACTGCTTTAGCTTGGCAGCAATACTCATTGTGGTATGAGGAACTGCTTTAAGCCGTTCTTTAGAGATTAATTTGCCTGATGTTTTACAAATGCCATAAGTCTTATTTTGAATTCTTACCAAAGCATCTTCCAGGTTTCTAATAAATTTTTGCTGGCGGGCTGCCATTTGATTCAACTGCTCCTTTTCAAGGGTACTTGCACCATCTTCTAATACCTTGAAAGTTGCTGCTGTATCGCTGGTTCCGTGACTATTAGCACTTGAAATTTGATCTTGAAGATATTGAAGTTCATTTTTAGCTGACTCCATTTTCTTTAAGATCAACTCCTTAAACTCATCCAACTCCTTGTCATTATATGTCGACTTGGATGTTTTTTTAGAAGTTCTCTTACTAGCAGTCTTTTTTTTAGTAATTGTGGTTTCCTTTTTTCCCATGGCTGTTAGTTTTTATTTATCCTTATTAGCGTTTTAATATTGTCAAATTCAATCAACTTTCCTTCCTCAACATTATCAACCAATTCAAGAGAGTTCGCCAATATTTCGGTGCAAATATAATTTAAATTATTATTTACTGCTCTATCAAGTTGATCGTGTTTTTTTAATCTTACAGTGATCTTGTCTGTAACTTCAAAATCACTTTCTTTTCTAATATTCTGAATCCTGTTTACTAATTCCCTGGCTATGCCTTCATCCTTTAATTGATCTGAGACGGTAATATCAAGAGCAACGGTAATTTTACCTTCATTAGCTACCAACCACCCCGGAATATCTCTGTACGAAATTTCTACTTCCTCAAGAGAAATATTTACAGTTTCCTTTTTAAGTAATATCTCATACGTACCAGCAGCCTCAATTGTTTCAATATTTTCTGAAGAAAATTGATTTATTATTGAAGCTATTTCTTTCATCTTTTTCCCATACTTTGGACCTAATGCCTTAAAGTCGGGTTTTATTTGTTTTACCAATAGGTCAGAGTCAGTTGAGATGTAATCGATTTCCTTAACATTAACTTCTGCCAATATGATGGGTTTAACAGCTTCAACTCTTGCTTGAAAGTCCTGATTTAATACAGGAATCAATATTTTATTAAGCGGTTGCCTTACTTTAATGTTTGATTTCTTTCTTAATGACAAGATCATAGAAGACACTTGCTGAGCTATTCGCATCTTGGCTTCTAATTCCTTATTAATTAAACTATCATCATATTTAGGGAAATCAGATAAATGCACACTTATTACCTGTTTCTTACCACTAATTTGATTGAGATCCTGGTAAAGTTGATCACTATAAAATGGCGCTATTGGTGAAATGATATGGGCAACACTTTCAAGGCAATTGTATAAAGTTTGATAAGCGGATATCTTATCTTCAGAGTAAGAGCCTTTCCAAAACCTTCTCCTGGATAAGCGCACGTACCAATTACTTAAATGATCAGTAACAAACAATCGAATTAGTCGTGCAGCTTTTGTCGGCTCATATTGTTCATACATCTGCTCAACTTCTTTGATCAATGAATTCAGTACAGAAATAATCCATCTGTCTATTTCAGCCCTCTTCTCAATCTGAATTTCTTTCTCATTATAATTGAAGTCATCAATATTCGCATAAAGTGCAAAGAAATTATAGGTATTGTATAAAGTTCCAAAAAACTTCCTTTGAACTTCAACCATACCTTCGATATCAAACTTTAAATTATCCCAAGGTTGGGCATTTGAGATCATGTACCACCTAGTTGTATCTATCCCATATTTATTGATCGCTTCAAATGGATCAATTGCATTGCCAAGTCTTTTGGACATTTTGTTGCCGTCCTTATCTAAGACCATTCCATTAGCGATCACATTTTTAAACGCTACACTATCAAACAACATAACCGCAATGGCGTGCATTGTATAAAACCAGCCTCTTGTCTGATCTACACCTTCAGCGATATAATCTGCAGGGAAGTTTTTCTTGAATTCTTCCTTATTCTTAAACGGGTAATGCCATTGGGCATAAGGCATTGCTCCTGAATCAAACCAGACATCAATAAGTTCAGGCTCTCTATTCATTTTTTGCCCATTATAAGAAACCAAAACAACATCATCAACATAAGGTCTGTGTGGATCAAAATCCTCCTGCAATTCACTATCCATAAAGCCAGCTTCAACTGCCTTTTTTACTTCTTCCTTAAGTTCTTCAATAGAACCAATACATTTAATTTCAGATTGATCTTCAGAGATCCATATTGGCAAGGGTGTTCCCCAGAAGCGAGTTCTGGATATATTCCAATCAACAAGGTTCTCCAACCAATTTCCAAATCTACGGGCACCAGTAAACTCCGGCTTCCAATTTATGGTCTTGTTAAGCTCTATCATCCTGTCCTTATGGGCAGTCACCTTAATGAACCATGAATCAAGAGGATAGTAAATAATTGGCTTATCGGTTCTCCAGCAATGAGGATAAGAGTGGGTGTACTTTTCAAGCCTAAAGGCTTTGTTTTCCTTCTTTAACTTAACACATATGTCAACATCCACAGATACATAATCTTCTTCCTCTAAGTAGTTCTTCACATACCTTCCCGCAAAATCAGTCACTTCATTCTTAAACTTTCCGGACTTATCCACTAATGTTAAAGAACCAATACCACTTTGCTTTGCAACTTTTAAGTCATCAGCACCAAAACTTGGGGCAATATGAACCATACCTGTTCCATCTTCAGTAGAAACAAAATCACCGTGAACCACTCTAAACGCATCACCATCGTCCGGTTGTGCATAGGGTAAAAGTTGCTCATACTCTATTCCAATAAAATCAGCGCCTTTGTGTTCGCTTAATACCTGATATGGAATATGGTTATCTGCTCCATCAGCATTTGGATCGTATTCTTCAAAGTTAAGTTCGGCATCTTCAGAACTAAAAAAGTTATCCAATAATTCCTTAGCAAGAATCACAATGACCTCTTTCTTAGAATATCGGTTAAACGTTTTTACTTTTACGTAATCAATTTTTTTACCAACCGCTAATGCAGTATTTGATGCCAAGGTCCAGGGAGTGGTTGTCCATGCAAGGAAATACTCATTTTCTTTTCCTTTGATCTTGAATTGAGCCACCACTGTAGAATCTGTCACATCTCTGTAACAACCATGGTAATTTAATTCATGAGAGCTCAGTCCTGTACCTGCTGCAGGTGAAAATGGCTGAATTGAATATCCTTTGTATAGTAATTTTTTATCGTATAGTTCTTTTAAAAGATACCAGACCGTTTCAATGTAATCTTTTTCAAAAGTGATGTATGGATCATCCATGCTCAACCAGAAACCCATCTTTTCAGTCAGATCTTCCCACACATCCTTGAACTGCATAACATCGCTTCTACATTCTTTATTGTAGTCAGCTATTGATATCTTCTTACCTATGTCTTCTTTTTTGATGTTTAGCTTTTCTTCTACCTGAAGCTCAACTGGTAAACCATGCGTATCCCAACCTGCTTTTCGCTTAACCTGAAATCCTTTAAGTGTTTTATACCTGCAAAAAATATCCTTAATAGTTCTTGCCATCACATGGTGAATTCCAGGCATTCCATTGGCTGAAGGTGGCCCTTCATAAAATACAAATGGTTTCCCATCTTCCCTGGTAGAAATGCTTTTCTCAAACACCTCATTTTGCTTCCAAAAAGCCAATACCTCTTCAGCTATTTTCGGTAGATCTAATTGCTTATACTCTTTGTAATTCTTGGTACTCATGACATTCCGGCTATGCGTAGTATAGGATTTTATTGCACTTAAATTTTCAATATACTGATATTCAATACTTTAAAACAGAAAAATTGTCAATTTTAATTTTAGTCGTTTATTAGTGTTTCTAATTATAGTTTTATTTACTGATAACAACAAAATGGTAATTTGCTTTAAGTGACCCATGGTAATTATATTTTATTGTAAAACGCTGTATTTTTTTAACTCCCATATAGTACCATCGTACATTTCTTTTTTGATGATACCGATGTTAGAGGAATAATAAATTTTCTGAGGATAATCTTGTATATAGTTTTCTGTGAACTTAAATACCTTAGTTTTAGTAAATGTATTTCCATTTACTATTACAGAATCTTCATAACTTCCATAAATTAGTTTATCATCACTTTCAGTTCCCACAGGGTCCTGGCTAAAAAAGTGAGAAATTCCACCAATATAAAACGTATAACCTGAGTCTTCGGAAGCGATTGTGTTTTC
>JAESSM010000221.1 GCA_016764115.1 Bacteroidia bacterium
TTAGAAGCGGTTAATTGCTTTGCGCATCTCGACTTTTCTAAAGAGCTTCCTATGACAAATAAGGCCGATGTCTTTGACAAGATCGCCACTGGTCTCAACATGCTCAGCGAAGAACTACAAAGTTCAACCGTTTCACGTAATTTCTTCGATAGCATCCTTCAATCAATGCCCGACATGCTTCTCGTACTCAATCCTGATGGAAATATTCGAACTGTAAACCCATCAACCGCAGATACTTTAGGTTATAAGGAAGAAGAATTAATCGGATTACCGTTTAGCACTTTATTTGCAGAAGAAGAAGAAGAAAAAAATAAAGAGGAAAAAGTTCCTTTCTTAAAGACTCCAATCGAATCTTTAATAAAAAAAGGAACGATTACCAACATCGAATTAACATTCCTTTCAAAAGATGGGTCAAAGATCCCTGTACACTTATCAGGTTCAGTCATGAAAAATGATCAGAAAGAAATAACCGGTGTTGTTTGTGTGGCTCATAATATTACCGAACGTAAAAAAGCTGAGCAAGAGAAAAAGAGACTAGTTGAAGAAAAAATTAAAATTGAGAAACAGAAGGGCTTTGAATTAGAAAAGGTTAATAAAAAGCTTTCTAAATCCAAGCAATTGCTTCTGGAAGAAAGGAAACTAAGTACAACAGCAATTTTAGAAGAACAAGAAAAGGAAAGAAACAGGCTGGCCTTAGATATACACGATAGTCTGTTACAGAGGTTGACAGCCTTAAATATGGATCTGCAGCATATCATGAGAGATAAATCCAGTACAAGCCCATCAACCAAAGAACGAATAGGTATGAGTATAGATCAAATTACAGAGATCATTACTGAAACAAGAAACATCTCACACAATCTTGTTCCCTTTGCTTTAAAAGATTTTGGGCTGAAGACTTCAGTAGAACAGTTGATACATAATTTTAATAAGAACAGTAAAATTAAAATCAATTATTCTGCAGATGAATTAAATGGCAAGCTTGATATTCGTAAGCAACTGCATATATTCAGGGTTATACAGGAAGCCTTGCATAATGCTCTAAGGCATTCTAAAGCAAAAGAAATTAATATAAATATTACCCTATTAAATGATAAACTAATTAATATATTGATCGATGATGATGGTTTAGGATTTGACTACAAGAAGAAGATGAAGGAAAAGAAGGGTATGGGGTTAATAAATATGTGTGAAAGAGTTAACATACTTGATGGAAATATTGAGATTTATTCTTCGGAAAAATCAGGTACATCAATTATTTTAGATGTGCCAATAAATGATAATTAATTATGTTGAAGTTAATAATTGTAGAGGATCATAATTTAGTAAGAGCTGGTATAATAAAACTAATAAAGTCGTTTAAAGATGTAGACATACAAGGTGAAGCAACAAATGGTGAAGAAGCAATAAAGCTCATTCGAAAATCTGTTCCTGACCTGGTAATTACAGATATTTCAATGCCGGAAATGGGAGGTATTGAATTAATTAAATATTTAAAAAGAAATTATCCTAAACTAAAGATATTGGTACTTTCCATGCTTTCCGAAGAGCAGATCGTCATAAAATCTTTTAATATGGGTGTTGATGGGTACCTTTTAAAAGATGCTTCACAATCACAATTTTCCGATGCCATTTTTAAGATAGCGAAAGGAGAAAAGTATTTTCCTCAAAATATAACAGATGTCCTGTTAAACAGCTTTCATTCTGCCAGGAATATGCCTAATACAAAGTCAACATCCCATAAATCACAGCAGCTAGCCAATCGTGAAATTCAGATCATTAACTTAATAAGTAAGGAACTAACCAATCAGCAAATTGCAGACAGGCTTTTCATCAGCTTAAGAACTGTTGAAACCCACAGACGTAATTTAATGTCAAAACTGGAAGTAAAGAACACCGCAGGCCTCATTAAATATGCAATCAAGCATAAGATCATCTCTGTAGATTAATTATTAAGGTGTTGGACAATTAGAATCATATGTAGCTAAATATCAATAGTTAAAGTCAGTTTGAGCCTGCCTGTTCGGCAGACAGGTTTATCGAAGACTTATTTTAACTTCACAGTCACATTTCGATTAACTCAGTGTGACCCCGCATTTTGGTTTATCATGTACATTTATTTATCATCTTATTGGTCAATGGGTAATTATTGCTCCTATCCGTAGTAACTATACCATCAAAATTTTCCTCTAAATAGCCCCAAGAGCTCTACGTATTTATACGTATTTATTGGTAGAGTAAGTGTATTCTGAACATTCCATTTAGGCATTTATTAGTATTTCATCTTAACTTTTCATTCGCTACATTCACAAATTGGTGTACTATATCCCCATAAAACTTCGACCAAGTAAAACAGACGGTAATGTCTTCAAAAATGCTTAACAACTATTCTGATAAAATTTTTAATTCTCTGGCTGATATGATGTTTGTAATAAAGCCAAATGGTATCATCGAAAAGGCCAATTATGCTGTATCTAAAAGTTTAGGATGTCCCGTCAGTAATTTAGAAGGTAAATCATTTTATGACTTTTTAAATTCTAATCGTGATGAATTTAAAGAGAATTTCCTTTACCGTTTTGAATATAAAGACGAGATCAAAAATTTTGAATCTTTTTTGATTGGATTGCAGGGTCAGAATATTCCGGTGTTATTAACTGGGAGCGTTTTCCGAGATAGCAAGAACAAACCTCATTATATCACTTTTCTTGCAAAAGATATTACAGATATAAAGAAGGACCAGGATAATTTAAAGAAATCTGAGTTATTGTTCAAGTCAATTGTTGAGACTATGATGGAGGGTGTACTTATCTTAAATTCCATTGATAAAATCGTTTATGTCAATAAAAGATTTGAGCAGCAAACAGGATACGTTAAAGAGAATATAATAGGTAAAAATATAGATGAGTTGTTTTATGAAAATATAAGAGAGACAGCCAAACGAAAAAAAATACAAAAGTGCAGATGAGATCAATTTTCAAATTTATTTGTTAAGGCCGAATCGATCTAAATTTTGGGGATTTGTAAATTTAAAATCATACAAAAATAAATCTGGTGAAAAAATTGGCAAAATTGCTACCGTCACCGATATAACCAGTCTAAAAGTTACCGAACGTGAGTTGATTAAAGCCAAGGTGATTGCCGAAAGGTCAAACGAATTAAAACAACACTTTGTGGCAAATATGAGTCATGAAATAAGAACCCCAATGAATGGCATTATCGGGTTAAGCGAACTTCTCTCCAAAACAAGCCTTGATCACGAACAAAAAGGATATATCAACAGTATACTATTCTCGGCTGATAATTTATTAACGATCATTAATGACATACTTGATATTTCTAAAATTGAGGATGGCAAAATGTCCTTTGAAAATTCAGAGTTTAGTTTGAATGAAACATTAAAACAATTGCATCGAGGTCTTATGCCAAAAGCTGAGGCCAAATCAATCTACTTTTCATACAACCTGGAACCAGATGTACCAGAAATATTATTAGGAGACACAGTAAGATTAAACCAGATCTTGCAAAACCTGGTTAGCAATTCAATCAAGTTTACTGAAAAGGGCGGAATACGGATTAATGTAGCGATAGATAAAAAAACTGACAAAGACATCATTCTTAGATTTACTGTAAGTGATACAGGCAAAGGTATACCAGAAGATAAACTAAAATATATTTTTGAACGATTTACCCAAGCAGAATCACATACTACTCGTAAATACGGTGGTACAGGTTTAGGTCTTGCAATTGTAAAGCAATTAGTCGAATTGCAAGATGGTAAAATATCAATAAAGAGCACTCTTAATAAGGGAACAACATTTTCATTTATTTTGGCTTTTGAATATGGCAACCAAGAGAAATTTTTCAAAAAGAAAAACATTCTGCATGAAAATAAATTAATTAAAAAATTCGATAATGTAGCAATACTGTTAGTTGAAGATAACCCCATTAACCAATTAGTAGCAAAGAAAGTTTTAACCGGATTTAATTGTAAAATAGATGTTGCCGAAAATGGTAAAATAGCTATTGAGAAATTACAAAAACAGCATTTCGACCTCGTGCTGATGGATATTCAGATGCCAGTAATGGATGGAAATCAGGCAACTTCATACATCCGGAATAAACTTAAAGCGCCTCTTTGCAATATCCCGATCATAGCAATGACAGCTCATGCCATGGGAAACGAAAAGAAAAGATGCCTTGAAAATGGATTTAATAATTACATATCCAAGCCCTTCAAATTCCAGGACTTATATGATATTATTTGTTTAAGCTTAAATAAAAAGTAGCGCTTTATCTTCATTTTCCTCTTATTAAACGGCTATATTCAACCGTTCATCGAGCTCAATCAACTCTTTATCGAATAATCGCAATTCAAACTGAAAATATGAGTAAAATAATAAAGGATGCTTCATATAAATTTGATTTGTCTTTTTAAATATGACAAACATACCGCCATATAAATCAGTTACTTCTGATACCATTCCATATCCCAATCTTCCAATAATAATCTTATCCAGCAACGTTATTCTATTCAATTTATATCAGATAATCAATCACATAATAAGCTAAGGAGGGACTAAAATGAAAATAAGAACAAAATTAATCCTAAGCTATACTATCATAGCTTTGCTGGTTGCCATTATAGGTTTTTTCGGATTGAAGAATGCCCAGGTTGTCTCCGATTTGAGAATGGTTGAATTGCCCATGGAGCAAAACTTAAGAGAAGTTGAAGTTAGTATTTGGGAGGCAATTCATGCTGCAAATGCTTTTAGGCTTACAGGTGATCCTAAGTATGAAGATCTTTATTATAAACAAATTAGTGATGTGGATGAATTCTTTCCTAAATATGTAAGCCTTACTACAACATCGGAAGAAAAAGTATTCATAGAAAAATTTAATAAATTATGGAATGACGGAAAAGTTGCAGGAGAAAAGATGATTGGCTTAACAAAAGAACAAGAGAAATCAGAAGGGGAACTATTTTTTTATATTGATAAAGCAGATGATATTATTGACTTTAACATTCAAGCTAAATGGTCGCGTAACGATCCTAACATACTTGCCAAAGAAATGGCCATCAGAGAGGTTGAAATTAGCATTTGGGAATCAATTCATGCTGCAATTCAATATATATCTCTATCAGGAGGTAAATCAACTGAAAAAACTGTTGTAGGAGGTGAAGAAACTTTTAAAGATATTATGTACAGGCAATTTGCCGATGTTGAAGAATTCTTGTTAAAGTACAAATCTCTTGCAAAAACGAGCTGGGAAAAAGAGGCAATTGCCAAATTTGATGATTTTTGGGAAGACGCAGTTTTATCTAGCCATAAAGTTATAGAATTAAGTGAACAGTCTGAAAAGCAATTCAATTTACTTTATGAAATGGTTGATCAAGCAGACGATATTATTGATTTCAATATGCAGAAGCAGATACAAGAAAGAATTGATAAAGAAAATGAAGAAGCGAGAACAACTGTTTTAATAAGTATAATTATTACTGTTATAGGATTTATTTCTGCGCTAACGTTAGGATTCTATATTTCCCGCTCAATTTCAAATCCAATTACTAATTTAAGAGATGCAGCAATAGAAATCTCTCACGGAAATATGGATGTTAAAATTGTTGTAAGACCTGGTAATGAAATAGGTGAATTGGCAGGTGCATTTGATAATATGAGAACCAGCTTGAAAATAATGATGGAAAAATATGATACGAATTCAGAGGAAAAATCAGTGGAAACAAGATAATTACAAACAATAAAACTGTGGCAACTCAAAACGAAAATAATAATCCAATGAGTATCCATGAGGTTAATTTGAACTTTATCTTGGATTTGACTGAACGATTTACTGGTATTGTATGGAATAAGTTAACCTGGTTATCTAAAAGAAGATTGAAACAAAGTATTAAGACAAATCCACATATAAAAGGAATAACCTTTACTTCTTCTGGTTTTAATCCACATAACTTTATAATCCAAGAATTAAGAGGGCGGATAAATGAGGATGTTACACCAATACGACAAGATTATGCCATCACACCTTTCTTCACGGCACTCACAAGGCATTTAAGCGGTATTTTTATCGAGGCTTCAAAAAAATATGCATTGGATGAACTTTACGAAATATTTCAGACTTGTTATGAAACTGTAGATAAGGAATATAACTCTATTAAACCAAGACCTGAAATCGTAAATTATCTTCCTTCGCCTATTAAAAATGTCATTAAAGTCAAAATAGCTGAACTTAGTGCAAAAGAAGCAGCAATTGCTGAAAAAGAAAGAGCATCAGAATTAGAATCCGCCAAGTTATATACAGAAAACATCATTGCCTCTATGTTAGACATGCTTATTGTGCTTGATGATAAAGGTATTATTATAGAAATCAATAAAGCAGCCCTTGATCAATTGGGATATAATGAAGAGGAACTCATTGGTAAGCTGTTAAGCACTGTACTGGAAGAAGAAGATATGTTTAAAAGCGCAGGCATTGAAAATTTAATTAAAAAAGGGATTGTAGGTAATGTTGAAAAAACATATAAAACCAAAAAAGGCAAAAAAATACCGGTTTTATTTTCAGGCTCGGTAATGCGCAAAGAAGGTCAAATTGACGGTATTGTTTGCGTAGCACAAAATATAAGTGATCGCAAAGAAGCACAAGAAAAAATTAATAGCATTGCTAAATACCCTGATGAGAATACCAATCCTGTAATGAGAATACGTAAAAATGGCACACTAATTTATGCTAACAAATCCAGTAACGGTTTATTAGAAGATTGGAAATGTAAAATTAATCAAAAAGTTCCTGTAGCAATTTCGCAACTGGCATTAGAGGCATTAAATTCAAAAACAAAGAAAGAGCTGGAAATTGATTGCCAGGATCATGTATATTCTTTGATCATTACCCCAATTGTTGATGAGAATTATGTTAATATATATGCGCGTGATATTACCGAACAAAAAAGGATTCAAGAAATAATCGCTGAATCAGAGACAAAATTCAGAACAGTTGTTGAAAGCATGGGAGAAGGGTTGATCATAATGGACGAAAATGATAAAATTATATACGCTAACAACAGAATGTCTGAAATTTCAGGATATTCAAACAATGAATTATTTGATAAGAAGCTAGAAGATCTTTTCCTGGAACCAATCCAAAAGGAAAAATATATCCGAGAAATTAAAGTGTCTGACAATGAAATCACTGAGAGATTTCAGTTGTATCTTGGAAGAAAAAATCATGATAAATTTTGGGGAATGATCAACTTAACTCCTTATAAGAATTCCAAGGGAAAAATTATCGGGAAGATAGGCGCAATTACTGATATTACTGATTTAATTAAAACGCAACGTAGTTTAACCCGGGCTAAAACTACTGCTGAAAAAGCCACCCAAATAAAACAACAATTCCTGGCCAACATGAGCCATGAGATCCGAACCCCGATGAATGGGATCTTGGGCATGAGTTATCTGCTTTCAAAAACAGGTCTTGACAAAGAACAAGAGGAGAACTTAAATGCCCTTACAACATCCGCAGAAAATTTGCTTGTAATTATTAATGATATTCTTGACATTTCAAAGATCGATGCAGGCAAGATGACATTCGAGCAAACGAATTTTAGCATTAATGAAATTTTAAAGAATGTAAAACATACTCTTAATTTTAAAGCTACAGAAAGATCCAATCAATTAATTTCTAACATAAAAGACGCAGTACCTGAAGTACTATTAGGTGATCCGGTCAGGTTAAATCAGATCCTCTTGAATTTGATTGGCAACGCATTAAAATTCACTAAAAATGGGAGAGTTGTTGTTACAGTAATTGCAGGCAAAAAGAAAGATAATATTCAAACATTGGAATTTTCTATTACAGATACTGGAATAGGCATTCCCAAAAATAAATTAAGCAAGATATTTGATAGCTTTTCACAAGCTGAACAAAGTACTACAAGAGAATTTGGTGGTACCGGATTAGGGCTGACAATTACAAATAAACTCATTGAATTACAAGGGGGAGAAATTTGGGTTAAGAGCAAGGTTAATAAAGGTACTACCTTTTCATTTACACTCCCCTATAAAATTGGTGCAATTGATGTTTTTGTTAAAGAGAAATTGAAGGTAAAAAGTGAATCTGTATTGGATTTGGAATCCATAAAGGTGTTGTTGGTTGAAGATAATCCAATCAATCAATTAATGGCAAAAAAGGTACTTTCCGGTTGGAACTGCATTACAGATACAGCCGAGAATGGTAAGATCGCAATTGAAAAATTAAACAACAGTGATTATGACCTTATTTTAATGGATATTCAGATGCCTGTAATGGATGGATATGAAGCTACAAAACACATAAGGAAAAAAATGAATTCAACCAAAAACGAAGTTCCTATCATTGCCATGACAGCTCATGCATCTTCTGGTGAAGTCGATAAATGTCTATCACTTGGAATGGATGATTATATATCCAAGCCTTTTGTTCCTCAAGAATTAAATAATAAAATAGTGGCATTGGTAAAAGATAAATTATCAAAACCAAAGGATATAGCATGAAGATAGATGTCAGTAAAGTAAAATTCTAGAAGTATGAATAGGAATATTTGTTTAAGCTTAAAATCAAAGTAATGCTTTAGTTTGCCCTTGCCCGATTCCTTTAATAATATTCAACACTTGAAAAAATAACCTCTACTTAAACCGTATTTGTACGTATCGGTATTTATACCTAAATTGTGTACAATGTCTTAAATTTATTGTAATAAAGACCCCAGTAAATCACCCTAAATTCAAAGACAATACTTAAGCATATAATTACTATGAAAGCACCAAACGGTTTTGTGTTTGAAAAAAGGCAATATGGCCCAGATTTCACTGATGAAGAAAATGCAGCCTTAAAAAGTTGCATTTATAAATACAACGAAGATATCATCTGCTTTAAAGAAGTTCCCAAACAAAGTGTTTCTCAGTTACACATTTTTTTTGAACGGATTAAAGAAGAAACCAAAGATTTGGAGGCTTACTTTGTATTAGTAGATCTTACAGAAGCTACACCACCTCCTTCTGATGTAAGACAATTCTTAAGCAAAAAGTTTTCAGAACTTGCTCCAAATTTAAAATACTCTGGTGTTTTTACCGGTAAATTTTTTTTAATGAATATTGCCGCGAAATTTATATTAAGTGGGGCATTAGGAGATAAGTTTTCCGTTCATAAAACAAAAGAGGAAGCATTAAGTGCAATAAAAAATGCCAAAAGAAATATTTGATAGTCAAAAAGTTATAGACTATTTGCTCGACATAAGGCATGGGGAATGTAATATTTCCTATGAAAATATAGAGCAAGAAACCAATCCGCAGATAGCTGAAATCCTACTCGGAATCCTTTATTTATATGAAGATCTGCAGTTAAAAGCCACAGAAAGCCAAAAAGTCATCCAACATTTACTAAAGATCAGGCAAGGTTCATGTGACATTTCTTACGAACTAATAGAACAGGAAACCAATCCACAATTATCTCAAGTCCTCCTGGGTATCCTGTATTTGTATGAAGATCTTAAAATAATGAATAATGAGAGAGATGAGAATGTAAAAAAACTAAAGATAAAAACGAATGAATTACGATCATCAAAAGAGTATTTAGAGAACGTAATGGATTCCATGGTGGATATGCTCATAGTTTTAAATCCTGATGCTACCATACGAACAGTCAATCACTCGTTATTAGAAACACTGGGTTACAAAGAAGAAGAAGAATTAATAGGAAAGACAATTAGCACCATCTTCGAAGAAGAAGAAGAATTTACATTTAAAGGAACTGGTATTGAGGAATTAATTAAAAAAGGCAATGTAAAGAATATTGAAAAAACCTTTTTGGCAAAAGATGGGCATAAAATTCCCACTTTTTTTTCTGGATCAGTAATGAAAAATAAAGAAGGTAAAATAGAAGGAATTGTTTGTGTTGCCCAGGATATTACAATTCGTAAAGAAATTGAAGAAGAAAGAGCCAAAAGTATAGCAGCAGAAAGAGCAACAGCAGAAGCACAGAAATATTCCAAAAAAATTAAAAGTCTGGCTAAATTCCCTGATGAGAACACTAATCCTGTAATGAGGGTGTATAAAAATGGTAAACTGACCTATGCTAACAAAGCCAGTAAAGGTTTATTGGAAGATTGGAAGTGTGAAGTTAATCAGAAGCTTCCTGCAAATATTATTCAATTCGCATTATCTGCATTAAATTCAAAAACAAAGAAAGAGTTTGAAATTGATTGCCGAGATCAAGTATTCAATTTAATCTTTACCCCAATTGCTGATGAGAATTATGTTAATATATATGCGAGTAATATTACCGAACAAAAAAGGAATCAGGAAATAATCGCTGAATCAGAGGCGAAATTCAGAACAGTTGTTGAAAGCATGGGAGAAGGGTTGATCATTTTGAACGAAAATGACAAAATTATTTATGCTAATAACAGGATGTCTGAAATTTCAGGATATTCAGAAAAAGAATTATCGGATAAAAAACTTGAAAACCTTTTTCTTGAGCAATCCCAAAAAGAAAAATATATCAAGGAATTAAAAGTGTCTGACAATGAAATTACTGAGAGCTTTCAGTTGTATCTTGGAAGAAAAAATCGTGAGAAATTTTGGGGAAAGATCAATTTAACTCCTTTCAAAAATTCTAAAGGAAAGATCACCGGAAAGATAGGGGCAATTACTGATATTACAGATTTAATTAAAACCCAGCGCAGTTTAACTCTGGCCAAAAATACTGCTGAACAAGCAACTAAAATAAAGCAACAATTCCTGGCCAACATAAGCCATGAGATTCGCACACCGATGAATGGGATCTTGGGCATGAGTTATCTGCTCTCAAAAACAGGTCTTGACAAAGAACAAAAGGAGAATTTAGATGCCCTCACAACATCTGCAGAAAATCTTCTTGTGATCATTAATGATATTCTTGACATTTCAAAGATCGATGCTGGCAAGATGACATTCGAGCAAACCAATTTTAGCATTAATGAGATTTTAAAGAATGTAAAACATATCCTTAATTATAAAGCCAGAGAAAGATCGAATCAATTAGTTTCTAATATAAATGCTGAAGTACCTGAAATACTATTGGGTGATCCGGTCAGACTAAATCAGATCCTCTTGAATTTGATTGGCAATGCAATAAAGTTCACTAAAAATGGGAGAGTTGCTGTTAACGTAGTGGCAGGCGAAAAGAAAAATAATTCCCAAACATTGAAATTTTCGATTACAGATAATGGAATAGGCATTCCAAAAAATCAAATAAGCAAGATATTTGATAGCTTTTCACAGGCCGAACAAAGCACTACACGAAAATTTGGTGGTACCGGTTTAGGACTGACAATTACAAACAAGCTCATTGAATTACAAGGTGGGGAAATTTGGGTTGCGAGCAAATTAAATAAAGGCACAACCTTTACATTTACCCTCCCCTATAAAATTGGTGCTACAGATGTTTTTATTAAAGAGAAAATGAAAGGGAAGAGTGAATCCTTATTGAGTTTAAGATCCATAAAGATCCTGTTGGTTGAAGACAATCCTATTAATCTATTATTGGCAAAAAAGGTGCTATCTGGTTGGAACTGCACTGCTGATGCAGCCGAGAATGGCAAGATCGCTATTGAAAAATTAAACACTTGTGATTATGACCTTATTTTAATGGATCTTCAAATGCCAGTAATGGATGGATATGAAGCTACAAAACACATTAGGAATAAAATGGACCCTACCAAAAATAAAATTCCCATCATTGCCATGACAGCTCATGCATCTGCAGATGAGGTCAATAAATGTCTATCAATTGGAATGGATGATTATATATCTAAGCCTTTTATTCCTCAAGAATTAAATAATAAAATAGTAGCATTGGTTAAAGATAAATTAGATCAACCATCAATAGCAAAGAACATAGCATGAAGATATATGTCGGTAAAGTAAAATTCTGGAAGATATGGCTAAGAATATTTTAATTATTGAGGATGAGATCTGGATCTCTGCGCTATTAAGAGATTTTGTAACCAGGTTTGGTTATAATGTTGTTGACCTTGTTAGATTTGGAGAAAAAGTAATAGAAATTATTGAAAAATCAAATCCTAAACCTGACTTGATTTTGTCCGACATATACTTAGCAGGGGCCCTTACAGGAATTGATTCTGCTAAAATGATCAATGAGAAATATGACATCCCAATTGTTTTCATTACTGCTTATTCAGATGATATTACAAAAGCACAAATGGCGGAAGTAAAACATGAAGCATGTTTTTATAAACCATTTGATGAAGAAGAACTGAAAAAGAAAATGCACGAGATCTTAGGAGAATAATTTATTTTAGGATTCCATCTGGTTCAGATTGAATTAATGCGACAGAACCCTCATTATTGATGTAAGAAATTTTGATTTTTTATCAAGGAAATAAAAATTTTGTGACATTTTATAACTATTTGTGACATCTTATTTTATCAATAAAGGCAGATCTTGATGTATTTGATATAGTTTAGTACATAGATTATGCAGATTTCATAAAATATTGTGACAATGTAAGGAATGTTAATAAAATTAATTTGTGGACTTGTCATCAGCTTCACCATATATTTGTATCTAAATAAA
>JAESSM010000222.1 GCA_016764115.1 Bacteroidia bacterium
CAACGATGTTTTCTCTGAAAATCCTTCTATTTATAGTTCAAGTCTGGATATGCAATTTATAGAAATAAAGCAGTTTCTAAAGGACAATACCTATACTTATCCATTTTTAGTTAATAGAGTTAAACAAATAGGCTTTCTTCGAAAAATATTCAGTTCTATCGGAATTGTTAACAACACCTGGGGTAGTTATATATTAGATTTACTTAACACTAAAAAGCAAGATCTATTTAATACAAACTGGGAAATAGTATTCAAAAATATCAAAGAGATCAATAATTACGCACCAACCAGCTTGATCTTGATCCCATACCGAGAACAAGTTGACTCAGAGGCTTTAGATAAGTATGCCCAACTAATTAGCTACGATACGGATAGTATTGATGTAACTATCCCTGGCAAAAAATTAATTAAATTTGGAAGAGATATTGACATCCAAGTTATTGATCTATTAACTGACTTTAAAAAAGAATTCAATAAAAATGGCATCCCTTTATTCTATGCAATAGATCCTCACTTCAATATCCAGGGAAATACTGTTGCTGCACACGCAATTGAAATAGAATTTGCAAACTATTATATTATTGAAAACAAGGTCATGTTGAACGGAGTCGAAACATCGACCAACTAGATTTCGACTCCGCTCAATCTGACTTTCAATTTGTCAACAGATTATAGCAAACTAAGTAAATGAATCCTATAATAGTACAATGGCAAAGATCGCTATATGATCTGCATGAGTATTACATAGAGAACAGGCCAAGAAAGTTTATCTTTTACCCTGGGCTATTTATATTTTTTATTTTAATTAATGACCTGTGTTATTGGGGGGCAATGTGGACTGCTTTCTCAGATCTGCTAATTGGAAGGTCTTTTCAATATTACTACAAAGTTCAGTTTCCGGTAGCAATACTAGGAGCATTATTTGACAGTCTATCATTTTATGTAACCCTCATTATTGTACGAAAGGCACTTCAAACAACTTCAAAGGAAAGTTTCATTGGGCATTTATCAATTGACTTAATAATCGCAATTCTCGCCGCTTTTTGGGTACTATTTGTTTTCTCGATTTCCGGCTGGATCATCAATATTACGGAATCAGTTAGTTGGTTCTCCAATGAAACACTTTCAGATAGAAATGCATTGTATCAGGAAAGAGTGATCGCTGCGATCAAGGAACCTACTAAAAATATCAGGAATATTTATTTTGGATTGGTAATGGGAATTTCCGCCATGATCCCAACTACAATTCATCTTTTTATGGCCGCTAAATCTGTCATAATGGTATTACTAAAACGTAAACCCATCTAAAAACCTGACAAATCATCGCAATTTAGCTGATGGCATCAATTTTTATAATATTCAATTCAGAATATTATTGTTTGTCCGTAATGTCAAGAGTTTACATAAAATGGGGTACCAAATAACAAATCACAATTAAATCCCAACTAACCTTTATTACTCATGGTTAGCGACATCTCTTCTTTAAACATAACGATATTCGTATACTTGCTGGTGAAATAGTGGATCAATAATAATGAGTAATCAAATTCAAACCAAGGGAATCGAGACGAATTCCAAAAATTGGTCAATTACCTATAATGCAAAATTCACCCTTAGTTTTTGCATAATTGCCTTTGTAACAGTTATTTTGAATCTTGTGTTTGGAGGTTTAATTAATCAATCATTTGCACTGAATCCAAATATTCAAATTCGTGAGATTTACCGATTACTCACCTATGTTTTCTGTCATGGAAATTTCGATCATTTAATTGGAAATTTTTTTTATTTATTGATGCTAGGGCCAATTTTGGAAGAAAAATATGGCGCCAAACTACTAACCATAATGACTGTCATTACAGCCATTGTAACAGGTCTTCTTAATGCATTGTTATTTAATAATGGGATAATTGGTGCTAGCGGAATAGTTTTCATGTTCATCATATTATCATCAATTGTGAATATGAGAAGTAAGGAGATCCCACTCACCTTTATATTTATTGTAGTAATTTATTTAGGAAAGGAAGTTTACAATAGTTTTTCTGCAGATGACATATCTCAATTCGCACATATTTTCGGTGGATTGTGCGGAGGAGCGCTCGGATTCTTATTTAATACAAATAAGTCCTAACTATTTCCTTCAAGATTTTTGATTCTCTCTTCAATAGTTAACAATCTTTCAGCCAAATTAGAAGACGGTTTGGCAGGAAGTGAAACAATTAGCTTAACTTCAAACAATTTTTGAATTCCTTCAATTAGCGTATCCTCCTGAGAATCTAATAACTTTAGCGTTAGGTTGTTTTTACCACTGACATATTCACCGAGTACAATGCGCTTATTCGATAGCGCTAAAACAGTCATGTTTTTACTAGCCTGTTTAATACTAAAGCATATCAGTCCATAAGTATGTTGATTTTTCACACCAGGAATTAACAATCCTTTCAGCTCTATGAATTTATCAGCTTTGTCTACAACTTTAGGAAATTGGATTTGGTGAAGGTCCTCACCCTCTTTAAGTTGTTCAAAAAGCTTATTCTTGTTCATCAATAATTCGGCACTGATAAAATCCAATAGCAGATAGTTTTCTGAATCACCCAACCCCTGGCCGATTTTTATTTTTTTAGACAAATGAAAATTCGTAAGTTGATTTACGGTTAGGTCTTTCGTAAACACATCGCTTAACGGGATGCTAAAATAATTAGCAATTTCGATTACCACATCTATTTTCGGTTCGGCACGAAGTTCTTCATACGCTCCTATACTTGCACGAGTCAAACCAAATAAATCTGCGAAAGCAGATTGACTTAGCCCTTTAACTGACCTGATTTTTCGAATATTTGATCCTATATTTGACATAATTACTCAAAGTAGTCTAAGTACAAAGTACTAATTAATTTTGCAATAAAGAAAATTAAATGATAAAAATATTAGTATATGCTAAATTATTTAGTATATTTATAATCTGATCAGCGACAAAAAAATTATTAATGCACGAAAATAATAATTCACCAATTCGATTTTTGAGATATTCAATTTTCGTTTTAACAAATCTAAATGTTTACATTTGGGACTCAAATCACAAATTTTAACTATAAATTAAATGAAAGATAATTTCAATATAGTAAAGAACTATGTATTAGACTTAGGCTATACAATTACAACCACTAATGAAGAAGATCAGATTATCATCATAGATGATGAGTCATCTGGAATTAAAAATTGTGCAATTGGTTGTGCCGATCCAATATTGATAATGGAACAGTATTTAATGGAACTAGATGATGATTCAAAAGAAGTGTTCCAAAGTTTATTGATAAAAAACCGAGACATTATTCACGGTGCTTTTGTTTTGGATGAAACCGGAAGAAAAGTAATATTTAGAGACACTTTACAGATTGCGAATCTGGATTTGAACGAGTTAGAGGGATCATTGAATTCTTTAAGCTTACTTCTGACAGAATACGCAGATGAACTAATAAAATTTTCAAAAAAATAAGGAGGACAAAAAATGAGTTTATTTAAAAGACTATTCACATTAGGAAAAGCCGAGGCAAATTCCGTGGTGGATAAATTGGAAGATCCAATTAAAATGACAGAGCAAGGAATAAGAGATATGAAAAAAGATCTTGAAAATTGCTTGAAAGCATTGGCTGAAGTAAAAGCTTTAGCAATTAGATCTCGAAATGAGATTAGAGAACAACAAGAAAAAGCCGTTGATTATGAGAAGAAGGCAATGTTGTTACTTCAAAAATCAGAATCCGGACAAATGGAAGCATCAGAGGCGGATCGTTTAGCAACAGAAGCTTTAAATAAGAAAAATGAATGCGAAAGTCATGTGGAAAGGGCTTCTGCAGACCAAACTAAATTTGAGCAGAATGTAAGTAAACTCGAAGTAAATATTAAAACATTGAGATCAAAAATTAGCTCTTGGGATAATGAACTTAAAACTCTAAAGGCCAGGGTTAAAGTTGCTTCAGCAACGAAAAACCTAAACAAACAAATGGCATCCATTGATTCTGGTGATACGATTTCCATGCTTGAAAGAATGAAGGAAAAGGTGGAGCAGGAAGAAGCGTTGTCTGATGCTTACGGAGATATTGCAAATGAGAGCAAATCTTTAGATGACGAAATTAACAGCGCAATCGGTGGAGATTCTCAATCAACTGCATCTGATGACCTTGCAGCGCTTAAAGCAAAAATGAGTAAATCCAAGTGAGCGGCATCCTGATGCAGCATAGTTTAATTGTTCATCCTGAGGAAGTTCTCTTCTTCTGACAGTAATTCATGAAATCAAGTGAAAACAAGAACAATAGTCCAGGTAATTTTTATAATTGCGTTGCTCACCGTCGCTTGGTGGCTATTTAAATTAGCATTAACATTCCTAGTCCCTATTTTAATCATAGCAGTAGGAGTTTATATCTGGTATAACTACATCAGGGCAAAAGATTAGTTAAAATGGAAGCATTAGGTTTGCATGTTCTCATGGAATTTCATAAGTGTCCCTTTGAAATTTTAAATAATCTCAAAGCACTGGAGCTAACGATGAATGATGCAGCCAAAGCTTCAAAAGCAACAATAATAAAATCAGTTTTTCACCAGTTTTCACCTCAAGGAGTAACTGGAGTAATCGTAGTTGCAGAAAGTCATATAGCCATACACACATGGCCAGAGCATGGATATGCAGCAGTAGATTTTTTCACTTGTAACATGGACATGGATTACAAGAAAGCATATTACCTGTTAGTTCACAACTTAAAATCAAAAGTTTATACCTACCGGAGTATAAAAAGAGGTAATCTTCAATATAAAGATGTGGGTTATGAGCTATCAAAAAATTAAGAAACGTACTTACGAAATTCTTGAAAAAGGTCATGAAAATGATGACTGGAGCAAGCGGGTAGATATTTTTATCATCATATTGATTCTCCTGAATATTCTGGCGGTAATTCTGGAGTCTGTACAATGGCTAAAATCCGACTATGAAACTGTTTTTGCAAATATTGAAAAGTTTTCTATTGCATTTTTTTCGATTGAGTATTTGCTGAGAATTTGGTCTATTACTGAACAAGAAAAATATGCCTCGCCATTTACTGGAAGATTGAAATACATGTTTTCATTTTATAGCATGGTTGATTTAGCCGCAGTGATTCCAGCATACATTCCTTTATTAATAACGGTTGATGCCAGAGTTCTAAGAGGAATTAGAATACTGAGACTTTTTAGAATATTAAAATTATCGAGATACAACAAGGCGTTTAGTCAAATTCAATATGTCCTTAAATCGGCAAAAGAAGAATTGGTGATTTCACTTTGCGGAGTGCTAACACTGTTAGTTATCGCATCTTGCTTAATGTATTTTATTGAGCATGATGTCCAACCAGAGGCATTTTCAAGTATTCCTGCAACTATGTGGTGGGGAGTTGCGACACTTACGACAGTAGGTTATGGAGATGTATATCCTATTACTGCTATAGGAAAGTTAATAGGAGGAATAATGGCAATTCTTGGTGTTGGATTGTTTGCGTTACCTGCTGGAATTCTCGCAAATGGTTTTGGTCAAGCGATTGCAAAATCACAAGAATTAGAAAAACAAGATAAATGGTCTCAAGAGCACGAATTAACGTGTAAAAATTGTGGCCAAAAAATTCACAAATAACAATTATTATGGGTTTATTTGATTCATTTAAGAAGAAGAAAAAAGAAGTTAAGATAGATTTTAACTTGAACGAATTAAAAGTTGGGTTTATGGTTGATTATTTCATGCAAACCTGGGAAGTAAAAAAGGTTTATTTGTATGATTGGGGAAACAACATAGAGACAAGAGAATATTTAATCGATTCTGGTAAAGAAACATATTATTTACACATTGAAGACGATGATAAATTAAAATGCTCATTATCTCAAAAAATTGAGTTAAGGGATATCGATCCGGGGTTAGCAGTACAAATTACTAGTCAGGATGATGCACCTCAACAGATTGTTTTTGAGGGTATTACTTATCATAGGGTTTCATCTGGACAAGGGTATTGTGGAGAAGAAGGAGATAATGATGAAGATTATTCTAATTTTGTGAACTGGATGTTCGAAAATGAAAATGATTTTATCTCGATTGATAGGTGGGGAGAAGAGGAGTTTTCAGCAGCTAAAGGGAGCTTTGTCAAGGAGATAGAGTTCTCAAATATTTTGCCTAAATAAATGATAATTATCTAGTAAGAAAATGAATAAGCTTTTAAAAATATTAGGTCCAATTCTAATGCTATTGTTTATAGTAAGTTGTGGAGGTCGTGATTTTGTTAAATCACCCGTGGACGAATACATCACTCAATTTGTGGATGAACAAAACTTTGCGATTATATTGGAGGACATGGATGTAGAAGGTACGTTTTTCAAAACCTATAAACATCGGTATCAGGTTATTTTAGAAGATTCGGACGGTAAGCCATTAGATACTAAAAGTGAATGGAAGGAAGTAGGAGAAAAGTTTTTCTGGCATAACGAAGGAAATTTAGGCATGACCCTCTGCTACAGGAAAGATGGAAAGCTTGAAAAAAATGTATCTCCTCCCGGTTATCAATATGTTGGAAATAGTAAATATGGAGAATTTAGAACTAATAATGGCACTTCATTTTGGGCGTTTTATGGGCAATACATGTTCATGTCACATATGTTTGGCATGATGAACCGGCCCATTTATAGAAATGATTACAATACTTATAGATCAGGATATTATGGAAGTAAAGGTTATTATGGCCCGAAAACAGGAGGGAATCATAAATATGGAACCAATTCGGCAGGAACACGAAAGTCCAGACCAGGCTTTTTTAATAGAAGAGCCAATAGAACTGGATGGGGTAGTAGCCGAGGCAGATCAGGTTTTGGAGGCAGAGGTTCTGGATTTGGAAAATAGATTAAAAGATAAAAAATGAATATTCTAGCAACATTAGACGGGGTGCTAACTGCACTCATTTATTTATTAGCAAGTTTTGTACTCTTTTTCATAGGTAAATTTGTGTACAAACTAATCAACAAAAAAATTGATATAGACCATGAGTTAGTTGAAAAAGACAATTTAGCCTTTGCCTTCGCTAACGTTGGTTACTATGCCGGGTTGTTAATTGCAATTTCAAGTTTGTATGAAGGAGATGACATTGGACACATTATAGATAACCTAACAGAAATATTAATATTTGGACTTCTTGCCATTGTTCTTTTGAACATTTCAATTTTTATTACGGATAAATTTATTCTTAGGAAGTTTGATCTTCGAAAAGAAATAATAGAAGATCAAAATGTTGGGACAGGTGTAATAGAGGGAGCTATTTGTGTGTCGAATGGCTTGATCATTCATGGAGTAATGGCAGAAAATCCAGACAATTATTTAGGCATCATCAGTCTATGGGCTGTATCTCAAGTACTCTTGTTATTGGTATCTAAAGTTTACAACTTGATTACACCTTATGATATCCATGAGCATATTGAGAAAGATAATGTTGCCGTAGGTGTCGGGTATGCAGGAGCCATGGTGGCCATCGCAATATTAATCCGACACGGTGCTCAAATTGATGCAGATACTTGGTTGGAAGTACTAGAAAACCTAGGATTGGAAACTGGTATAGGATTGTTGATGTTGCCATTAGCACGAATGTTAACTGATAAGATATTATTACCAGGAAGAAAATTAACAGATGAAATTGTCAATCAAGAAAAACCCAATGTTGGAGCTGCATTAATTGAAGCATTTAGCTACATTGGAGGCTCTATGTTGATTTGCATGAGCTTCGCATAACTTGAAACAGCGCTCGTATTTTCTAAAAATAGCAATATTTGCAACGGGTGTATCTGGTTTAGTTTCCGAATTTATATTATCCACCCTAGCATCTTATTTTATTGGTGATACGATTGTACAATGGACCATTGTACTGTCCATTATGTTATTTACTATGGGACTTGGAAGTCAACTTAGTAGATACATCAGCAAAAACATTCTGCGTACATTCTTGCTAATCGAATTTTGCCTATCCCTTCTCATCAGTATAGCCCCGTTGTTTGTTTACAGCGTTGCAGGCTACACACAGTACATACATATTGTAGTTTATGGTCTTAGCGCTTTGATCGGATTGTGTATTGGTTTTGAAATCCCATTGGTCACTAGACTGAATGAAGAATTTGAAAATATCAGAACAAATGTATCAAGTGTAATGACATGGGATTATGTTGGTGGTTTAATTGGAGGATTGGCATTCGCTTTTTGGGGATTACCGGTATTAGGGCTCAAGAACACAGCATTCCTTTTCGGGTTACTGAATTTGTTGGCAGCGATAATACTTCTTTTGGTTTATTGGCAAGAACAGAAGAAAAGTAAATTGATTATTACCGGAACAGCGTTAACAGTTGTTTGTTTATTGGTCTTTGGGTTTGTAAAGTCAGATCAAATAATGCTTTATGGTGAACAAAAACGATACAAAGACAAGATTGTTTATGTGAAGGAATCGAAATATCAGAAATTAGTGATTACCACTTGGCTGGATAATTATTGGCTGTACATTAATGGAAATTTACAATTGAGCACAATTGACGAGTTTCTTTATCACGAACCAATGATCCATCCAATTATGCAAATTAGCCAAGAGCATAGAGATATTTTGATAATTGGCGGAGGAGATGGTTTTAACGTTAAGGAACTTTTAAAATATGATCAAGTTCAAAATATTACGTTGGTAGATATTGACCCAGAAATGACTTCTCTAGGAATGATATACGAACCATTTGTGCAAGGAAATGATTCGTCATTGCATAGTAACAAGGTGACTGTTTTAAATGAAGATGGTTTTGTTTACCTGCAGAATACAACCAATTTTTATGATGTTATAATTGTTGATTTACCGGATGCAAAGGGGGTAGATTTAAACAAGTTATATACGAAGGAATTCTATGATTTGGCCAATTTGCATTTGAAACCCAATGGTCATATAATTACTCAGGCAGGAAGTCCTTATTATGCTACGCGAGCATTCGAATGCATCAATAAGACTATGAAACATTCAGGATTTGAAACGTTGAAACTGCACAACCAAGTGCTATCAATGGGCGAGTGGGGATGGATACTAGGGTCAAAAAGATTTGGAAGAAACCAAATGATCAAATTGTTGCACGATCCTGATTTCCCGAAAGTAGATACACGTTGGTTAAATTTAGAATCTGTTGATATGATGCTAGCATTCGGAAAACCATTGACCGACACAAGTAAAATTCAAATCAATACGATCAACGATCCGGTGTTGTACCGGTATCAACTCAATTCAAACTGGGATATCTACTAAATCCTTTTCGCTGCCTGAATTCCAGAATCTAAAGCATCAAACATCAAAGGCAATCGTCCTGTATCTACTCCCGCAAACGATAACCCATCTTTTTCTACCTCTCGGTTTTTGCTTAAATATCCCGGCACTGGAATCGGCATTGCATGTCCCAATAATTTTACGTACACGTGCTTTATAAATGGATCAAGATCCTTTTTAAAATAAGTATTGATAAAGGTAATGGTTTGATCCACAATTTCATTGGCTCCATTTTCCAAATCCTGCACCATGTGATGATAGATGTCTGGATAGCAATAATATGCTGTCAATACTCTGTTACCTTTCTTTGTCTGCGCTCTTGAATTTATGAATCCCAGGAATTGACCATTTGTTGAAAGAAAATCATTTTGCCAAAAGTCCTCATCAATTGATTCTCCCTGGAGTTCAATATTTATGACAATCCAAGGGGCATATTTTACATCGTTAAATATCTTGTATGATTCTGGATGTATGTATTTTAAAAGATGTTTTTGCCCTGCATATATTACATTTTTGCAAGTATATCTTACTTTTCTTTCATTTGTAACTTCCCAGATATCAACGTCCCAGCCTTTTTGTAATTTTTCTAAGCCAACTACCAGACTATTGGGTTTTACTTGTTCAGAATTCAAATGATTCATCATTTTCTGAATAAAATAATAGTTTCCTTCTGTAGGAGAGAATATTTCGGGTTCTAGTTTGGAATAATATGGACGACAACGATAATAATGTATTCCGGCTAAGGCTGATACTTGATCACTTTTTCCGCCATAATCATCCATCATTTGATAGTCAATCGCTTCCATAAAATCGCTAGTTACCGGGAGATACTTGTTTAAATATACCGAAAATGTTAAGTGATCAAGATTCTTGATATTGGCGTTAATTTGAGTCGTTGGCAAGACCATTTTTCCATTATACGGATGCATTAAATCCAGGAAATTTTGCTTTAATTCTGAATCAACCAATACGGATGGATAAAGTTGACCATTACGATAACATCTTTCTTCTAACTCTGTTTTGATTACATGTTGCTTGTCTTTAAAGTCCCAGCGATCGAGAGTATTGTTGTAAACGATAATGTTTAGACTTTCTAACAACTCTAATCCATCTTCACCATAATACCCCGGATACGACATGTCATAATGCGCTCCTTGTGAAAATTGTTGATTGTCAATAGTTATGGCTCCAGAAGTGCCTCCCAAATGTGGGTTTAAATCACAGAGAATATTATCTCTTCCTTTTAAAGAGCAAGCCGCGGCCATTCCTGCGATACCGGCTCCAACAATGAGTACATCAGTTTTTATTTCTTGAGAAATGCCATGCAGCAACGATTTACGAGCGAGATGCCCGATAGATCTGTTTGAATCAATCGTTATGGGATAGTTGGTTAATTTTCCTCCCTCATACTTTTTGGTATTACAGCCCATTCCAACCGCAAAAAACAGTGTCCCTATCTTTATGAATGCTCGCCTATTCATTTAGTTTCATCATGATTCTAAGGTGAGGATTACTGTCATTCATTTTCCAAATAAAACCATCAAGTACATAATGCACAACTTGTGGTAAAGAAAGCAGTGCTAAGGCAATAGCCTGAAATCTCGTGTTCGTTATTTCCGGATAAGTTATCCAGGAACCAAATAACTCTTGTTTATCTTGACTCAATAACAAATCCCAAAGGTACTCCTCTCCAAAAGCGAAAAATAATGATCCGATTATTACTAAACTACCAATAGCCAATGTGGGTGAAATTTTCTTTTGGGAAGAATCAGCCTGTTTAGTGGATTGGTAAAAAATAATTAGAACTATGTATGGAACTCCATGTGCTACAACATTGGTTAAGGTAAAAGCAAGGTCAGAATTGAAATAGATAATTCCTAAATACCAATTGATAGCGGTAGTAAACAACCACAAAATCCGACCCAATGACAAACGAATAGAACCATGTTTTATCAACCGAATTTCATCTGTCAACCAGCCTGCAAGAATCAACCAGTAAAAAGTATTTAGAATCTGCCATAACAGAAGTGAGTCCATTTGAAATTGAATAAAATCACCATCCACAAACCAATTGAAATCACGAAAATTTAGATGCCAAAATAGCACGGGATAAAGCATTGATAAATAAATGGCAAACTTATCAGAAATGTAGCGTTTTACTTTCATGGCCCCGGATCGAACCGAATAAAGAGCAAAAAAACCGTACTGCTGTTTTATAAAATGAAATAATGCCAGATAAGCCATCCCGCGCCAGAACCAATCAATGGATTCCGAAGCTACAGTAAACAGAATTACAAAACACAATATTGGAGCCAGGCCCAATAGTCGCTTGTGATTTGCAAACTCTGCTTTATCGAAGTAGGTTCTAAAAATTGTGCTCCAAACATGGGCTACATCAATCATCAAAACTCCAACCACCCATACCCATAATGGAATTTCCGCATCAAGAGTTTGTGAAGGGATACAGAACAACAATATCCATACTGCCCAAACAGGAAAGAACAGGGTTGTTAAATCTATATTTCGTCCGAATAACCACATCACATATACCTAGTCCAAGCTCCATCAAGATAGTAACGATATAACACAGGGTTTTGGATGGTATTAACTTCAACCGAATCAGCATCTTGTAAATCCTTTCCAAATGATGTCATCAACATTATGGACTCTGGTGTGATCCATTGTGTTTCAACATCGTCAAAAGAAGTGTGTTGTAGCACACTTTTAATCTCTTCTGATTGAAGTGTTTTCGAACCGATTACCCAACCCCATTCTCCAAATGAATAAACATGATTATGGATTGCCAATGAATTGAAACCGGCTGATGCAACTGTTTTCTCAATGGAGCGATACGCTTTGGTTGTATAATACGGGCTCACTGCTTGAGTTACTAACACGCCTTGAGGTCGAAGTTTCTTGTTACATAACTGATAAAATTCTTTTGTATAAACCCGATTAATATCAATGCTTCTTGGATCCGGAAAATCCAGGATCATCACATCAAAAAGCTGATCTGTTTCCATTAAAAATTGAAAAGCATCTTGATTAATTACCTTTACTCTTGGATCATAATAAGAGCTGTCATTCATTTCAGTGAAGATTGGATTTGACATGCCGATTTTTGTCATTTCCGGATCTATGTCTACCAAGGTGATCTCTTTGACCCCCTCATATTTAATCACTTCTCTGATAGCGCAACCATCACCTGCTCCTAATATCAAAACAGAACGTGGATCTTTGCTTAAATGCATTACCGGATGTACCAACGGCTCGTGATACAACCATTCATCAAACGTACACAACTGCTTGCTACCATTGAGGTATAACCAATAATGCTCTTTGTATTGCGTGATCGTAATTTTTTGAAATCTTGTTTGCTCTGAGAAGATTACTTTGTCGCCATAGCGTTTTTGTTCTCCATGCAGAACAATCTCATCGGCTCCAATTCCAAGGAAAACAAGGAAGATTAAAATGATTGGAATAAGTGTGGCAAAAATTCGTCTATAGGTTGTGGCAAGATGGTGTTTCAATTTCCAAAAAAGGAAGATGGCCACTAAAAAGTTGATTCCACCCAGAATGAATGGGGTATGAGTCAATCCTAAATAAGGCAACCCAACAAATACAAAGAACAAACCACCAATTAAACTACCGTAGTAATCGTTCTCCAGTACTCCCGCAATGTTTGTTCTCAGCTCTTCATTATCTTCATTTATTCGTGTAACTAACGGGATTTCCATTCCGATTAGCAGCCCAATTGCAATCGCAAATCCATAGATCACAATGCCAATGTAACTGGTATACCCCATCATTACATAGCAACAAAGAACGGCAGTAGACGTCAATAATGACAATGCAAACTCAGCCATCAGAAATTTCTCAAGAATCTTATCGGTAAATGAAGCGCTAATTCTACTACCCACTCCCATCGAAAATAGCATGCTGGAAAGGATCATCGTCCACTGAAATATTGAATCCCCCAAAAAGTACGTGGCTAGAGTCGAAAGAATGTATTCAGCTACGATTCCTGCTAACCCCGTTGCGAACAATGCGAGCTTTAATATACTAGATTTTCGGGTTGTCAAATCAGTGATTTTGGAATTACAAAGAAAGTCAATTTTAGTTATTCAAAGGCTACTATTTCAAAAGCAACTTGTCTAGTGCTTTGTCAACTGTCATAGTCACTTGTCATTAGCAATGATTGCTTAGGATACAATTGCTTTACAACCAACGGATGATAAATGACAATTGACATGACACTAGCCAATTCGTATCTTCCCACGCATAAGCAATCAAATACTGGGAATTATTCCGTTTAGGACGTAATACCAAGTGGAATTCATATATCAAGTAAGATTTCACCTACCTGTTGTTAGTAATGTCAAGCAATAAAACGCTAATTTGTATAAAACAGTTGAGATTCTTAAGGCAATCGAAATTCTTAATAAACACTGTATATTGCTAGTAAATCTAATTTAAAAAATGAGGATAGAAGAAAAAATAAAAGTATTAGAAAGAGTTGCGCTGCAACTTGAACCGGATCAAATTCAGCGAAGTGAATTAAGAGATCAAGTTATTGATTACACTGAAGAATTTCTGGAAAACATTAATGAAAATAAAGCCTTTATTCAAACCGATCACAAAGGAAAGGCAATCTATGATCATCCTATTTCAGAAGAACCACAACCTCTTAATGAATTAATAAATATCTTCAAAGAAAATGTAGAGAAAACAGGCCTCAATCCAGCCTCAGGTGGTCATTTAGCTTATATACCGGGTGGTGGCTTATATCCTTCCTCATTAGGGGATTACATTGCAGATATCACCAATCGATATGCGGGGGTTTTTTATCCCTCCCCGGGAGCAGTTAGAATGGAAAATATGCTCATCAATTGGATGCGCGATGAAATTGGATATCCTGATACTGCAGCCGGAAACTTAACTTCAGGAGGTTCAATTGCTAACTTGATTGGAATTGTTACTGCCCGCGATGCCTTTAACCTTCAGTCTAAAAATTTCCACAAAGTTGTTATTTATTTAACGGAGCAAGTCCATCACAGTGTGATGAAATCCATTAGGATAGCTGGTTTATACAACGCTCAGATCAGGCATGTACCAATGGATGATCATTTTAGAATGGATGTTGACCATCTAGAAGAATTGATCAAAACTGATGAAGAACATGGTTTACAGCCATGGCTAATAATTGCTTCTGCTGGCACTACAGATACAGGTGCTGTAGACCCAATTGATAAAATTGCAGATATTAAAGACGAACATAATCTTTGGCTTCATGTAGATGGCGCATATGGTGGCTTTTTTATTTTGTGCGATGAAGGAAAGAAGATCATCAAAGGGCTGGATAGAACAGATTCCATTGTAATGGACCCACATAAAGGATTATTTCTTCCTTACGGAACAGGTATTGTATTAATAAAAGATCGCAAATTGTTATTTCAATCACATTATTATAAAGCCAATTATCTACAAGATGCTGAAAAGTTCGATGAGGAACTCTCACCAGCTGATCTTTCTCCGGAACTTACTAAACATTACAGAGGCTTACGGATGTGGCTTCCATTAAAACTATTTGGATTAAAGCCATTTAGAGCAGGATTGGAGGAAAAGATTTGGCTTGCAAGATATTTTTATGAAGAAATTCAAAAAATAGAAGGGTTTGAAGTAGGCTCCTACCCTGACCTATCTGTGGTTACCTATAGATTTATGCCTAAAGATGGAAAGCCCAATGAGTTCAACCAAAAACTACTTGATCTTATTTTAGAGGATGGAAGGGTGTTTTTATCTTCAACTATGATAGGCGACAAGTTTTACCTGCGTTTGGCAGTTCTATGTTTTAGATCACACAAGGAAATAGTTGATTTGGCTTTGGAAGTATTGAAAGAGAAGTCAAAAATACTAGTCGAAAGAGATTAACTTCCTAATGAAGTTTGTTCTTAATATTGCATTTCTTCTCATCCCCTTATACTCTATTTCACAATCTGATTCCCTCATAGCATCTCAATATTTTGAAATAGGTGATTCTTTATATCAGAAGGGAAATTACAACATGGCCAATGTTTATTATAAAAAAGCAGGAACCCATTATCAGCAAGCGGAAAATTGGGAGAGATATCTCAAATGTAAAAACTAGATCTGTTATAATCTTGGTAAGCTGGGCTTAGTAGATTCGGCTCAAAGTCTTTTAAAATCAGGCCTAAAAGAGTCATTGCAATATTTAGAACCAAATCATAATCTTATTGCTGCATATTACGGAAGTTTGGGAATTAACTTTTGGCAAAAAAGTAATTTCATTAAAGCACTCGACTATTATCAAAAATCCCTATCCATAATTCAAAGTCAATCAGAAATCAATCAACACTATTTAGCCGCAACATACAATAATATGGCATTGGTGTACAGAGAATTAGGAGATTATCATAATGCCATAAATACTCATAAAAAAGTACTTGCACTCAATAAAGAAAAATATGGAAGCGAGCACTATACAGCTTCTCAATCATATAACAACTTAGGAGTCATTTACGAACACTTGAATGACTTTAAGAAGGCCATGGAGAATTATCGCAAATCACTTGAAATAAAACTCAAAGTATTCGAACAAGATCATCCTGCCATTGCGACCAGCTATAATAATATCGGAATTATATATAAAAACATTGAGGAATATGATAAAGCCTTAGAATGCTATCAAAAAGCACTTAAATTAAGACTAAATAAATTTGGATTTAACCATCAAGAGATTGCCATGTCTTATTCAAACATGGGTATTCTTTACGGCTCGATGAAAGATTACAAAAGTGCTTATTTGTATCTTAATAAATCACTATCTATATATAGCAGTGTTTATGGAGGTCAAAGTATAGATGTAGCTTATTGTAATAATCGAATTGGCACAACAGCTCTTGATGAAAGGGACTTTGAAAAAGCTTTACAACATTTCCAATTATCAATTGTCGGTATGATTGGCGACTTCAATAACAAAAATATCTATTCAAACCCTTCTCTTCATAAAACTTCCACCAACTTCTCACCAATATTACTTAAGGCAATAGAAGGAAAGGCGCATGCACTTTCGAAGAAGTGGAGATCCAGCAAAGAGTAACTTCTTTGCTAGTAAGGAATGTAAACAAAATTGGCCCCTTGCTCAACAAGGACAAATAAGCAAATGTGCTTTTTCGGATCTTTATAGTTTTTTTTAAATCCTTCTGACTTTTTTCTATCAATAATTCCTTTCTCGATAAATTGTTCCAATGTTGAGGCATTGATACTCCATTCCATTTCTAATTCATTTTTATCCAATATAACTTCTCCAACAGATACTTCATGTTGATGTGCTACGAATATAGGATATTCAGAAAGGCCTTCTTTCAATATTTCAGATGCCACCTCCTTAATTGAGTCCTTATAAACCGTAATATCCTTTTTTATACTTTCCAGAATCGGACTACCTGTACCATTCTCCTTCATAATGCGAATATATTTATGCTAATATGCTAATTCATACGAATGATACCAATATATTATACTCATATACGAATACACGATTTTACGAATATACCAATAGGGTATATATTCTCATTTGTATATTAGTATCCACATTCGTAATACTAGTACCATTTGTATATTGGCATCCTTCACGATATCCGACTCCAATTACCTTTTCTCTTATTATAATCCGTAAGATGATTTTTCAAGAGTAGATTTTCAGTATTATTCAGGTCAGGATCTGAATTTAATAATTCGCTGGCTGAATATCTGGCTTCGATCAAAATGGGTGTATCTCTAGCTAAATCAGCAATTCTAAGATCTAAAATTCCACTTTGCTGGGTTCCTTCTAAATCTCCTGGGCCTCTTAACTTAAGATCCACTTCGGCAATCTCAAAACCATCGTTCGTATCTACCATAGTTCTCAACCGAGCAAGTGCATCATTACTTAATTTATTTCCAGACATTAAAATACAATACGATTGGTCTGCTCCACGTCCTACCCTACCCCTTAACTGATGAAGTTGAGACAACCCAAACCTCTCAGCACTTTCAATGATCATTACACTTGCATTAGGAATGTTCACCCCTACTTCAATTACAGATGTTGCGACCATTATTTGGGTTTCTTTTTTTACAAACCGTTGCATCTCATAATCCTTATCTGCACTTTTCATTTGACCATGTACAATACTAACTTGGTATTCAGGCATCTGGAAAGTCCGGCAAATACTTTCGTAGCCATCCATCAGATCTTTATAATCCAGCGTTTCAGATTCCTTTATCAATGGATAAACAACATAAACTTGACGGCCCAGTTTAATCTGCTCTTTCATAAAACCAAAAGCCCTTAACCGATGAGAATCAAATCGATGGATAGTCTTTACAGTTTTTCTTCCGGGTGGAAGTTCATCAATAACTGAAACATCCAAATCACCATATAAAGTCATAGCTAGCGTTCTTGGAATGGGTGTGGCAGTCATTACCAAAACATGCGGAGCTATGGTATTTTTTTTCCACATCTTTGCTCTCTGTTCTACTCCAAAACGATGTTGTTCATCAATAATCACTATTCCCAAATTCTTGAACTGAACCTTGTCCTCAATCAATGCATGTGTTCCAATAAGAATATTTAGTTCCCCGCTTAAAAGCTGTTCATCTATATCTCTCCTTTTCGTAGTTTTTGAAGAACCAGTTAACAATTCAACCTTTAACTCAAGAGGTTTCACAAGTTCATAAATTGACTCTAAATGTTGGTTGGCCAATATTTCTGTAGGGGCCATGAAACATGCCTGGTACCCGTTATCAATTGCCTGCAAGATGCTCATCAAAGCAACAATAGTCTTTCCACTACCCACATCTCCCTGCAATAGGCGATTCATTTGTGTCCCGGATAATACGTCTTTCCTGATCTCTTTCAGTACTTTCTTTTGGGCCGTGGTTAGCTCGAATGGTAATATTTCATTATAAAATTTATAAAAATTATCACCTAAGTTTTCAAACACATGCCCTTTAAGTTTGTCTCTATTCAATTTTAACTTAAGAATCCTTAATTGGATCAAAAACAGCTCTTCAAATTTGAGTCTAGCTTGCGCTTTTTTCAAAACCTTTAGATCTTCAGGAAAATGTATAGCACAAAAAGACTCCTTTCTATTTAACAATTTGTATTTGTTGGCAATTATTGGAGGGATGAACTCGTTAATTTGACCGTTTAATTTTAAATGCAGTTGTTGCTGCAATTTCATAATCCCTCTGCTGGTCAACCCTCTGGATTTTAATTTTTCAGTTGAATGATAAACAGGTTGTAAATTTGAACCTACATTTTGAAGTTCATCTTTTACCGGCTCGATTTCGGGATGAGGAATATTGTATCTCCCCTTGAAATAATTTGGTTTACCGAAAATTATATATTCTTCATTTGGCTGAAGATATTTTGCCATCCATGTAACGCCTCTAAACCAAATCAATTCAATTTTTCCGGTATCATCTGCCACTTGAGCAATCAACCTTTTGGACCGTCTAGCGCCTTCCGTTCGCATATTGATCAATCTACCTTTCAGCTGAATATAAGCTGCATTCTGGTCAATTTCATTGATCTTATGAAACTTGGTTCTATCAATATATCTGAATGGATAAAAACTAAGCAGGTCGGAAAATGTAAAGATCCCCAACTCCTTCTTTAATAGATCTGCCCTGGCCGGGCCAACGCCTTTCAAATATTCAATTGGAGTTAGAAGTTGGTTATCTTGCATTGAGCGAGGAATCAAATTCAGTACAAAAATAATTCTAAATCAATACTATTTAGTGATGTGAACAACTTTTTTGGTAAGAAAAAATTCCTCTTCAAAAAAAGTGCTTATATCAAAGGTGGTTGATTTATTTTTTACGGAGGAAAGTTCCTCAACCAAATCACCACCTTTCAATAATAACCAACCATTATTTAGATCATTTTTTGATCTTTTGTTGATACGGTGTTCTGTCCAAGAGCGCAAAATATCTACATTTTTAACCGCCCGAGCTAACACAAAATCAAATTTTCCATACAACTCTTCGGCCCTGATGTGCTGTGTTGTTACATTCTGAAGCTCCAGTTCACTTGCCACTGCTTCTACCACTTTTAGTTTTTTTCCGGTAGAATCAACTAAAGTAAACTTGCAATTAGGAAAGAAAATTGCCAGGGGAATTCCAGGAAACCCACCACCCGTTCCTATATCTAATAAAGAGGTATCATCTTTAAAGGAAATGATCTTAGTATAACTTAATGAATGTAGTACATGCCGTTCATATAGGTTGTCAATATCTGCTCTTGAAATAACATTGATCTTATTATTCCAATCAGAATAAATTGGCTGTAGCTTTTGAAATTGTTGAATTTGAAGATCGGTAAGGTCTGGAAAGTATTTGGTGATGATCTCCAAGGCTACATTTTTTCCTTCTTGTTTTTAAGGATATTGAAAAGTAGTTCTCTTGCCCTAAATAATTGCGCCTTAACGGTTCCAAGTGGTAACTCTAGTTCACTTGCTATTTCTTCATAAGAGTATTCTTCAAAATATCTTAGCTCAATGAGCCTTCTATATCTTGGACTAAGTTTTTCAACTACATCACGTATCAATTCCTTTTTCTGGTCTTTAATTGCAATTTCTTCAGGGTCTAAAGTTCCAGAAGGAATCTCATTCATAAGATCATCCTGTCTTTTTGCATCATAACCGGCTGTTGTAGTCGCAGCTCTATACTTCTTCTTTCGAATAAAATCAATGCAATTATTGGTTGCAATTTTAAAGAGCCATGTACTGAACGCGTACTCTGGTGTATATAAATGTAAATTTTTAAATGCTTTACCGAAGGCCTCAATGGTAAGATCATTGGCATCTTCAGAGTTATTAACCATTTTCAGCAACATATAATAAATTGATTCCCTATAACGATCCAGTAGTGAAGCATAGGCTTGTTGATCGCCATCTTTTGTTGCACGACATACTAGCCGATAGTCATAAAGAGCTTTTTCGGATAAATTAGGATTTACTGCCACTTACTTTTAGGAATAAACAAGTTCGAAAGATTCATCAGGATTCCGAAGCCAAGGTACAAAAAGTCCATCAAAGGTGAAAATAGCCAAAATACTGTAGTTTCATTGAGTTTTTGAGCAACTTTCTTAAATACAATCAGTTGTATCAAGAATCTTAAACCAAAAACTAGTAAAATTATATTAAGATTAATTTCTGAAAACAATAATAATAGAAATGAATAATAGAAGAAAAACTGACTTAAGAACAATATTCCCAAAACCATAAGGTGGTCATTGCGATAGTATCTTCCCGCTCCCCAATGCCTTCTTTTTTGAATAATTAGTTCTTTAAATGTTTCTTTCGGCTGTGAAGCCACAAAACTGTCTTTACTTAAGGCAACCCTGGTATTTTTAACGTTAGCTGTTTCATTTACAAATAGATCATCATCTCCACAAATAAATTCCAAGTGATTTTCAAACCCATTATTCTTAAAAAATAGTTCTTTGGTATAAGCTAAATTTCTTCCCACACCCATGTAAGGCATCTTTGAAAGAGTAAAAGAAAAGTATTGAAGAGCAGTGTAAAACACATCAAACCTAATGAGAAAATTCAGAAATGTACTTTGATGCAGATAAGGAGAATACCCCAACACAATTTGTACTTCTTCAGTATCAAAATTTCTAGCCATCATTTTGATCCAGTTATTGGAAACGGGCTTGCAATCAGCATCTGTAAGCAAAACTATATTGTGCTTAGCCGCACGAATCGCTTTTTCTAGCGCATGTTTCTTGCCTTCTCCTAGTTTATCTGCACTAGTTATTTCAATAATATTTAAGTGAGGATGCTTTAATTGCAACTTAGCCAAAATCTCTGCAGAGTTATCTTCTGAGGCATCATTTACTACAACAACTTCAAAATCATGGTAATCTTGCTCAAGAACTGCGCTTAAATTATTCTTTAAGTTGACTTCCTCATTTCTTGCACAAATGATAACTGACACAGGCTGGGAAACCTCTTTTAAGTTCTTCTTGTCATTTCTATATAATACCAATCTGCTGAAAACAAGAAGATAAAACCCCAACTGAATAATAGCTGCAGACAAAAAAATGTACAAAAGTGTAATCGCTCCCATGGCATTATCAAACCCAGCGCAAATATCAAAAATAGATCCTAATAATAAAATTACAATATGGTAAAGTTGAGAATTAGGTCCAGCAAGAACCAAGTATGTTTATCTTTGCCTTTTGAAAAAATATGAAGTTTAATTTACAAGACCAAGATACCGGCTCTAAAGCTAGAGCAGGAATAATTACAACTGAACACGGTGAGATTAAAACACCCATATTTATGCCTGTTGGTACTGCCGGAACAGTAAAAGCTGTTCAGCAAAAGGAGTTAAAAGATGACATAAAAGCTCAAATAATATTAGGGAATACCTATCACTTATACTTAAGACCCGGATTAGATGTAATAGAAAAAGCCGGAGGACTTCATAAATTCAACGGATGGGATATGCCAACCTTGACCGATAGTGGAGGTTATCAGGTTTATTCATTGGCCGATCAAAGAAAGATCACTGAGAAAGGTGCCAAATTTCAATCACATGTAGACGGTTCCACACATCTTTTTACACCTGAAAATGTGATGGATATTCAACGAACCATTGGTGCTGATATAATCATGGCATTTGATGAATGTACTCCTTATCCATGCGAATTCGAATACGCAAAAAATTCAATGGAGCTTACGCACCGATGGCTAACAAGATGCATTAACAGGTTTAAGGAAACTGAACCTAAATATGGACACAGTCAATCACTTTTTGGTATTGTTCAGGGAAGTACTTATCCAGACTTAAGAAAGCTATCAGCGGAGTTTATTGCAAACCAAAATATGGAAGGAAATGCAATTGGAGGATTATCGGTAGGTGAACCTGCTGAAGATATGTATGCCATGACTGATCTGGTTTGTGGGATATTACCTGAAGACAAACCCCGCTATTTAATGGGTGTTGGAACTCCAGCAAATATTCTTGAATGTATTGCATTGGGAATCGATATGTTTGATTGTGTAATGCCAACAAGAAATGCCCGCAATGGAATGTTGTTCACAAAGGAAGGTATCATCAACATCAAAAACGAAAAATGGAAAGCTGATTTTTCACCAATTGATGAAAATAGTAATCTTGAAATTGATCAATTTTATAATAAAGCCTACTTGAGACATTTAATTACTTCTAAAGAAATTCTTGGTGCACAAATTGCCAGCATTCACAACCTGCACTTTTATTTATGGTTAGTTACTGAAACAAGAAATCAAATTGAGCAGGATACTTTTGCAAGTTGGAAAAATGAAATGGTCGGGAAGGTATCGACAAGGCTATAAAACATTTCAGAATTACAATTTTTGATTTACGATTAAATAAATTGAAAATCGTAATTCCTTAATCTTAAATTTTCACTCAGTCTTTCTTAAACAAATCCTCTTTTTTTACTTTCTTGACATCAGTTTCGTTCTTCAGCTTTTTAGAAATGGCGTTATATGGAGCACCAATCACCTCTTGACCAGGTTCCAAACCGCTTTTTATCTGAATATAATTTTCATCCTGTATACCTGTCTTCACTTCTTGTAATTCGGCTTTGTTATCATCAGTATATAAAAATACAACTTCCATTAAGTCTTCTTTTTTTGTTTTATCGGTTATTCCACCTTCTCTGTATTTATTTTTTTCTTCATTTCTATCCCTAATAGTCACAGCTTGAATTGGAATGGAAATCACATCTTCAACTGTTGCAGTTTCAATATCAACTGTGGCCGACATTCCAGGTCTGAATGGTGAATCACTTATATTTTTATCTTCAAACAAATGCTCATACGATTCTCTAAACATCCTTATTTTAACTTCAAAATTAGTCACTTGTTCTGCTTGAATTCCTGCCACATTTGCTGAATTGGCAATAGAAGTTACGCTTCCTTCAAATTTCTCATTCAAATATGCATCCACTTCAATGGTTACCTTATCTCCTACACTTACACGTACTATATCATTTTCGTTTACTTCCACATTCACTTCCATGTTATTCATATCTGCAATACGCATTATTTCCGTTCCTACCATCATAGAAGTTTGAACTACTCTTTCTCCTTTCTCTACACTTAGTCGAGATACTTTTCCTGAAACCGGAGAATAAATATTGGTTTTTCTCAAATTGTCCCTGGCCTCTTTAAGCCCCGCCGCTGCACTCTTAACATTATATTCAGCTGCCAATACGTTTTGTTCGGCCGCATCAATTTCTGCTTTCGCAACAGCATAAACTGAATTTATTTCTTCAAAGTTTGCTTTAGAAATAACCGATTCATCAAAAAGTTTCTTATTCCTATTATAAGACGCCTCCGCTTTAATAAATTGAGCCTCAACTTGTGCCAGCCTTGCTTTCGAATTAGCCAAGTCCGCTTTTGATCTATTCAGTGAAGCAGTACTTCTTTCCGCCGCTGCTTCATAGGCTTTTGGATCAATATTCACCAACAATTCTCCTTGAACAACAGTATCTCCTTCATCAACATAAAGACCAATGATCTCACCTGACACATCTGGTGTTATCTTTACTTCAACTTCCGGCTGCACTTTACCATTTGCAGAAACGATCTCTACAATATGTCTTACTTTTACAGTATCAATACTTACTTCTATGGCATCTCCTTGCCCGATCCAGCCTTTTTTCTTGCCAATTACTATGAAAATGATAAGGAGTAGAACAGCTCCTCCCAAATAATATATAGTCTTTTTCGATTTCATATTTCTATAATGTAATGGGTTTGCCTCTATAAAAATCTAGCACTTTAGTCTTAAATATAAAGTCATACTTCGCACTTAACAGATCAGATTCTGCTTTCCGTAATTTGTTCTTTGCATCAGCAAAATCGTAAGAGTTTACGACTCCAACATCATATTTCTTCTGCGAATATTTAAATGCTTCCTCCAACGCTTTTTTTTGGTTCTTGGTAGCTTCATATTTTTTCTGTGCTGATAACAATTCCTGAAATGCTTTCTGGATTATTTTGTATAGATCATTATAAGCCATCTCTAAGTCTATTTCCTTGCTTTTTACATCGAACTGGGCTGATGCCACTGTTTCACTCGTTTGCAAATTATTAAATATTGGTATAGACACGGTTAATCCCACATAATCCCTCCTGTTATCATCAATTTGTTTGTTAATGGATTCGGTAAATTCACTTGAAGATGAGGATCGAATCGCACCACTTCCACTTAAAGATGGAAAATATTTTCCTACTGCAATTTTCGAATTAAGTCTTGCAATTTGCAAATTGCTTTCAGCAATTCTTATCTCGGGTAATGAATCTTTAGCTTCATTGAATATCATATCAACATTTATAGGATATTTTTTAGAACTAACACTCTCAATGATCGGCTTTGCAATTTTGAAACTCTGATCGGATGAAAGGTCCAATAATTGAATAAGGTTTAAGTAATCAATATCAAGAGTATTCTGAGCATTTATAATGGCAAGCTCTTCACTCGCTTTTTGGGCTTCTAAATTATATAGATCCCCTTTTGGCAAGTTACCGGCATTTACCAACTTTTGAATTCTTTCATATTGTAGAACTGTGACCTTTATCTGTTTCTGAGCATTTTCCAGTTCTTCCATATCAAATAATATCTTTATATAAGCAGATGCAATTTGAAGTGAAATATCATTGATCGCTTTCTTGTGAGCATACCGGCTCAAATCATAGGACTCCTTACTCTTTCTTAGGGTATTCAGTTTACTGAATCCATTAAAAATATCTACAGACGATGAGATATTTACACCGGATGAAGAAGTTCTATCATTTGTAAATAAAAATGTGTTA
>JAESSM010000223.1 GCA_016764115.1 Bacteroidia bacterium
AGAACATACTTTTTTGATGTAAGGACTACAAGATCAAATGATTATTACATCACTTTGACTGAAAGTAAAAGAAGGTATCAGGATGGAGCTTATATTAAAAGGAAATTATTCTTGTACAAAGAAGATTTTAACAAATTTGTAGAAGCATTAAATGAAACAGTAGAGCATGTAAAAACTGAGTTACTGCCTGATTATGATTACGATCAATTTAGCCACAAAGGCGATTATGTGAAGAAAGATAATTCAGAAAGTGTTAGCACCGAGACAACAGAATCTGCAGATACTAAAACAGAAGAAGAAGTAACAGCTGAAACCGAAACAACTACAGAAGTTACTGGAACCATGGAAGAAGAAACTGAAACTATGGAAGCAACAGAGACTTTGGATAGCGTAGAAGCAAGATTTGATGATGCAGAAGAAACACCTAAAACTGAGACAACCGAAGAACAACCTTCAGAAAGTGTTATTGAGCATGCTGAAGAAATGGATTCAGAACTAACCTTTGCAGCTGAAGAAACTGATAAAAAAGAATAAGCGTTAGTTATCTCAAAATAACTAGGAAGACAGAGAAATTCTCTGTCTTTTTTTTATTCCGTCAAGTCTATAACTTCTACATCGGGATATTTTGAAGGATCAAAAGAGAAAAAACTCTCATCAATAGAAATGTCAGCTGAGAATTCAGAGATCTCATAGGTATACCTGTTGCCATTTTTTTCAGAGACTTTTGATTTTATGATATTGTGGGTATTCTTATCGATCCATAATCGTATTCTGAAATAAGGTTTATCATTAACCGTAGGTGTTAGATCGACAATTTGGAGCTGTTTTCCATTAATTGTTTTTTCCTCTATTAATCTGCAGAGTTGATCTTCTTCATAAAAGTCAAATATCTTTTGTGGGTTTAGTAAGTCCTCATCATCTGGATCACAAGTAGATACAGTTACCTCTTCAACTTCCTTTAAATATGTCCATATAGTCTTTGAATCGCATATTATTTGCTGTCCTCCTATGTCTAGATTGTATTTATCACCCATTAAGTAAACGGTTCCGGATTGAGACTCATTTATGCTATCTACTAAGTTTTCAAGTGTTAATTTAAACTCAGCCTTAAAATTTTTATAGGATTTATACTGAGACCGTACTTGTTTCAAAATCTTAATAGCCTGTGGATCGCTTTCTGTTTGAGATTTTACAGCTCCAACAGAGAACAACACTATCATTGAGCATGCAATGAATCTTTTCATATTCATAATCTTTTTTCTTAAATAAAAATGTATTGGCTAAAAAAGGAAAGTGAACTTCACAAAGATACAAAACTAGAGTTACTCATCTGATTCAGGATCTTCACTTTCGTCTTTGTTATGAAGTTCATTCAAAAACTGTTCCAACGCTAATTCATCGGGAATCAGAACTGCACGGGCTTTACTTCCTTCAAATGGACCAACGATCCCAACGGCCTCCAATTGGTCAATGATCCTACCGGCACGATTGTAGCCAAGTTTAAGTCTGCGTTGAATAAGGCTTGTGGAGCCTTGTTGATTTTGCACTACTACACGCGCTGCATCATCGAATAGCTGGTCATATTCGTCTACATCAACATCTTTACCTCCAGACCCAGATTCCTCGATATATTCGGGTAATAAGAATGTTTCAGGATAACTTTTCTGATCCGAGATAAAATCAACGATCCTTTCGACTTCCGGAGTATCTAAAAATCCACATTGAAGTCTTACAACATCGCTTCCTTGAGAGAAAAGCATGTCACCGCACCCAACCAACTGATCTGCACCACCTGTGTCTAATATTGTTCTGGAATCAATTTTAGAGGTCACTTTAAACGCAATTCGAGCAGGGAAATTGGCTTTAATAGTACCTGTAATTATATTAACTGATGGCCTCTGAGTTGCAATTATAAGATGTATTCCAATCGCTCTCGCCAACTGAGCCAACCTTGTAAGGGGTAATTCTGCTTCTTTTCCAGCAGTCATTATCAAGTCAGCAAACTCATCAATTACCAATACGATATAAGGCAAAAAGCGATGTCCTTCATTTGGGTTTAGCTTACGATTTACAAATTTGACGTTATACTCTTTAACGATCCTCACTTTAGCATTCTTAAGCAATTCATACCTGCTTTCCATTTCAATAACCAATGAATTTAATGTTCGAATTACGCTTTTAGTATCAGTAATGATAGGATCCTCAGCATCAGGAAGCTTGGCTAAGAAGTGTTTTTCAATTTTGCTGTATAAAGACAACTCAACTTTTTTAGGGTCAACCATTACAAACTTTAACTGAGATGGGTGTCTTTTATATAATAAGGAGTTCAGAATGACATTTATACCCACAGATTTACCTTGTCCGGTTGCCCCGGCCATTAAGATATGAGGCATTTTTACCAGATCTACAATGTAAACTTCATTGGATATGGTTTTACCTAAAGCAATTGGCAGTTCCATATCCGATTGTTCAAACTTTTCCGTTCCTAATAAAGACTTCATGGAAACGATCTCGGGCTTTGAATTTGGAACTTCTATACCAATAGTACCTTTTCCCGGAATAGGGGCAATGATACGAATTCCAAGAGCAGAAAGACTTAACGCAATATCATCTTCCAGGTTTTTTATTCTGGATATTTTAACTCCAGCAGTTGGAACAATTTCATACAAAGTAACAGTTGGACCAATTGTAGCTTTTATTTGATCTATTCCTATCTTATAATGCCCTAAAGTTTCTATGATCTTGTCCTTATTCATTTCCAATTCCTCTTTAGCAACTTCTATGCGTTGGTTGCCATAATCTTCAAGAAGATCCAATGTTGGATGTTTATAATTGGAGAGGTTCAATGTGGGATCGTAAAGATTGTCATTATCAGAGGCAACTGTTTCTGCTTTTGCTTCTACTTCTTTAGGTGTTTCTTCTATGGCCAAAGATATATCATCAGATGACTTAACTTTGGGCTTAACAACATCTGTAGGTTGAGGTGGAGTTTCAAATTCTATTGTTTTATTCTCTTCACTTTCCTCAGGTTTTGGTTCTACTTCCAATACTGGGATATCTTGATTGGATATATCCGAGCCATTTGTTGGCAATTCAACAATTTCCGGTTTTCCATTTTCAAGTGAAATGGTATTTACAGATTCGTTAACAAGCTGTGGCCCATCTTGTTTATATTTCTTAATTAAACTATTAATTAAATGCCCAAGCTTACTGAAATTGAACTCAGTTACCAAAAAAGAAACAAGAGAAAAAGTTATAAACAGCAAAACTCCTACATTCCCAACTATTGCAGACATCCATTTGCTAATAAAATAACCGAAAGATCCTCCCAGATAACTTAGTGAATCATGAAAAAAGTAGCCGAATGTTATAGAACACCAACATAGTAAAAACGCAGAGTATTTTAAAGTTTTTTTCCATGGAAGTAAATGAGATTTGAATATTACTTTCCATCCTAGAAGGAAACTCCAAAAGGCAAATAGACATGCTGAGATTCCTAGCCAGTTATTTATCAAAAAGTGAGAAACCAAAGCACCGAGCACTCCCAATTTGTTTTCTGTAAGCTCTGAATCGGTAGATAGTAATAAACCTAATCCCGGATCTGAAACTACACTCTGATCTGCTTTCCAGGTAAATAAATAAGACGTAAATGAAAATGTTAGGAATAATGAAACCAGAATCAATAGAAG
>JAESSM010000080.1 GCA_016764115.1 Bacteroidia bacterium
AGGTGAGAATTCACAAATTTCTAACATACTATTATTATCTGGGAAACCCATTAATGAACCAGTTGTAACCTACGGTCCTTTTGTGATGAATTCTGAAGAAGAAATCAAGCAAGCTTACGCTGATTATCAACAAGGGAAAATGGGGAAAATAGACTTTTAAGGCAAAGTAGTTTCTTTAATTTTCAAGATCTATTTACCTCATGTCTTATTCTTTAGATTTGATTTGATTCCAGGTTTCTATAAGAGATTCTTGTTCAGGCCGGTCTTCAGAAATTTCTCTTAATGGTTCACATTCTTTCAAACTTTCGTGACAATCATTAGCGATGGATTGATACAATTCTGTGCCTTGTGTTTTCCATTGGAGCATCTCATCCGAGACATCTTTAATTATTTTAGCAGGATTCCCGACAACCAATTTCCTGTCTGGGATCTCCATTCCTTCTTTTACAAAAGCCAACGCCCCAATTATACATTCCTTTCCAACTTTTGCCTTATCCATTATCACTGCATTCATTCCTATTAATGAATTCTCTCCAATGCAAGCTCCGTGAACAATTGCTCCATGTCCAATATGAGAGTTCTTTTCAAGCATTACTGTGATACCCGGAAACATGTGGATAATGCAATTCTCCTGAACATTGGAACCATCTTCAATGACAATTCCTCCAATATCACCTCTTATAGCTGCCCCAGAACCTACATAAACATCCTTACCAATAATAACATTACCTATTATTGAAGCTAACGGATGAATGTAAGCTGACTCGTGTATTACTGGTTTAAAGCCTTTATATTCCTGGATCACTTTTTAGTGAATTTGTTTATTCCGGCCATTTGTCTTTAAATATGAGTTCTTCAAATGGCTTTCTGGTTCTTTCGCTTAATGCCCTATCCCGTAAAGCATCCGAAAGCTCATGTGGATCTCCTAAATAACCCATTGCAACAGCTGCTACTGGTTCATAACCATCTGGAATATTTAAATTTTCAATTGCTTTTTCAGAAATAAAGCCTCCCATTTGGTGTATATATATATCCATACTGATTGCCTGAATTGACATATTACCCATCGCCATACCCACATCATGCCATGCATGCACATTCGGGTCATCGAATTGTGTAAAATTGGTCTTTGCAACAGTGATCATTAAGATTGGCGCTTTCTGTGCCCATTCCTGGTTGCCTGGAACAATGCAATCTAATATATTATTGTATTCCGCTTCATTATCTTTAGTTGCATAAATAAACCTCCAAGGTTGCTCATTAAAACATGATGCTGCCCATATTCCAGCTTCAAATATGATATCTAATTGATCTTGTTCTATCATTTGGCTGGAAAACGCTAAGGGACTTCTTCTTTTCTTTATCAATTCATGCATATCAATTATCTGTTTAAATTAGGATTTTGTTTAAATTTAACGACTCGAATATAAACAAGTAATTATTTAATAAAAATATTTCTATTATTGAAAGTCGATTTAACTTTCAAAACCATAATTAATCAAATAATAAAAAATGAAAATCATGAAAAGTATACTAATAGCTCTAATGTTTATTGCAAGTCAATTTGCCATTGCTACAAACCCAATCCATGAAGAGGACAAAAAAAGTCATGCGGTTGACACGAAAAGTTCAACTTTAGAATGGAAGGGCTCCAAGGTAACTGGAGATAATCATGTTGGAGACCTACAATTGAAACAAGGAACCATAGTAACGGATGATGGAAACATAATGTCTGTAGAAATCGAAATTGATATGACAACAATAAATGATAAAGATTTGACTGATCCTGAATGGAATGCAAAGTTGGTGGGCCATCTTAAATCTGATGATTTCTTTTCGGTAGATAAATATCCCACAGCAAGTTTTAAATCAACTGGTACCTCAGTTAAAGATGGCAAAACTCATGTTACTGGGAATTTGACGATCAAAGGGCAAAGTCATCCTGTTACTATCCTAGCGACTTTTAAAAATGAAGACGGAATATTAACAGTCTCAGGAAAGTTTAAATTTGACAGGTCAAAATACGATGTTCGCTATGGATCAGGATCCTTCTTTGAGGACCTTGGAGACAAATTGATTTATGATGACATTGAAATGAAGTTTGTAATCAAAACATCGAAATAATTACAGACAATCCCACCAAAACTAAAAGCCATTCAGATCGAGTGGCTTTTTTTATGCTCTTTCTATTATAGTTGCATACCCTTGTCCCACTCCAATACACATTGCAGCTAAGGCATACTTTTTGTTTTGCTCCTGAAGTTCAATCGCAGCAGAAAGTAATATTCTTGCTCCCGACATCCCCAAAGGATGACCAAGTGCAATAGCACCTCCATTAGGATTTATTCTTGAATCATCATCTGCTAAGCCAAGTTCGCGGGTACAGGCTAAGCTCTGAGCAGCAAATGCCTCATTGAGTTCGATTACATCCATATCATCCAATGATAATCCTGCTCTTTCTAAAGCCAATTTAGATGCTCCAACAGGACCAATACCCATAATTCTAGGCTCAACACCAACCACACCGGAAGAAACTATTTTAGCCAATGGCTTGAGATCATATTTTTTAACAGCCTCTTCTGAAGCAATTAACAATGCAGCTGCCCCATCATTCAATCCTGAAGCATTTCCAGCAGTCACACTTCCCTCTTTTCTAAATGCCGGTTTTAGCTTGGCAAGTTTTTCCAAATTAGATTGAGGTTTGATAAACTCATCATTATCAAAAATTATTGGATCTGCTTTTCTTTGAGGAATCTCTACAGGAACAATCTCTTTGGCCAATCGCCCTGATTCCTGTGCCGTTGCCGCTTTCATATGCGACCAGTAAGCAAATTGATCCTGATCTTCTCTACTAATGTTATATTTTTCGACTAAATTCTCTGCAGTTTCGCCCATTCCTTCTGTACCGTACACTTCTTTCATCTGAGGATTAATAAATCTCCATCCAAAACTTGAATCATACATACTAGAATCTCTTCCAAATGCTACAGATGCTTTGGATATCACCCAAGGACCACGTGTCATATGCTCTACACCACCTGAAATAAACAGATCACCATCACCTACTTTTATTGCCCGGGAAACATTAATTGTTGCGGCCATTCCGGAAGAACATAAACGATTTACTGTTTCACCAGGAACTGAATGAGGTAGCCCTGCAAGTAATAATGCCATTCTTGCCACATTTCTGTTGTCTTCTCCGGCTTGATTGGCACAACCCAAAACTACATCTTCAATATTCTCCGGATCAATATTGGAGCTGCGATTTATCAATTCTTTTATTACATGAGCAGCTAGGTCATCACACCTAACAGGTGCTAATGTACCTCCAAAATTACCAATCGGAGTTCTTATTCCATCAACTATATAAGCTTCTTTCATCATTAAACTTCCCATTCTTTAGATGTGCGATATACCGTTCCTCTGAATAGCGCTACTATTTTATCATCTTGATTAAAAATTGACATCTTATACCTGCCAATCTTATTGCTTAAGTTTTCTTCTGATGTTGCTACAGTCAATACATCTCCTTCTTTAACCGGATCAACATGAGCAACTGAAGTTTCAATTGATACTGATCTTCTACCATAAGCATTAGAAGCAAATGCCAAAGCGCTGTCTGCCAAAGAGTATGTTATACCACCATGTGCAATCCCAAAGCCATTAAGCATTTCTTTTCTCACTGTCATTCGTAACACAGATTTCCCTTCTCCTACTTCAACCAACTCGATACCCAACCATTGGCTGAACCAATCGCTATCGTACATTTTATTAACTACCTTATTGGCTAGGTCTTTGGTGTCCATAAATTAGTGTCTGTCCATAAAGTTGAAAAAATTAAAAAGCATACTGATTTTTTTTACAACACAGCTTTTAACATCCCCCTAAGTCCCCCTTATAGAAAGGGGGATTACTCTCCAGAGGGGAATAATCCTATATCAATATTCAAAGAAACCTTTTTCCTCTCCAGCTTGAGGTCACATTTTGTGACTTCAAGATTGAAACATAAAATAAGAATGCCATCCATAATCTATTCGTAAAACTTCAACTGTTTTCTATCCATTTGGCGTAAAAGCACACTTGGTCTGTACCTATCTTCTCCATATTCATGATGCAAAAACTCCAAGCCTTCCAATACATCATGTATACCAATTTCATCAGCCCATTTTAGCAGTCCTTTTGGATAGTTAACTCCTTTAGTCATTGCCATGTCAATATCTTCCTTAGAAGCAATATTTAAAAATAATGCTTCAGCAGCTTCATTGATCAACATCAATACAATTCTCATTACAATGTCATGACCAATATCTTCATCTTTATTTGGTTCAGGATTTACCGCACCTTCTGAGTAATCATAATACCCTTTACCAGACTTTCTTCCAAGCAAACCAGCCTCCATATATCTTTTTTGAGTAAAAGACGGTTTATATCTTGGATCATAAAAGAATTCCTTAAAAACAGTTTCAGTAACTGTATAATTTATATCATTACCAATAAAGTCCATCAGCTCAAATGGTCCCATTTTAAACTCACCTATTTCTTTCATGGCCCAATCAATAGTTGAGATATCGGCAAAGCCTTCCTCATAAATCCTAATTGCCTCCCCATAAAAGGGGCGAGCAACTCTGTTAACAATAAATCCTGGAGTATCTTTAGCTATCACACTAGTTTTTCCCCAGCCATCAACAAGGCTTTTAGCATCCTGAAGTATTTTAACATCAGTTTGAATTGCAGGAATCACTTCCACTAATGGCATTAATGGGGCAGGATTAAAGAAGTGTAAGCCAAGAACCCTTTTTGAATTACCGCATGCAGCTGCAATTGAAGCAATGGATAGAGAAGACGTATTGGACGCCAGAATACAGGTGCTATTTACTTTCTTTTCAAGTTCAGAAAATAATTTTTTTTTAACTGTTAAATCTTCGATTATCGCTTCAATTATCAACTCACTTTCATTAAATTCATCTAACGATTCAACATAATTTAAATTAGACAACGTTTGGTCACATTTTTCCTGATCAATCTTTCCCTTTTCTACGAGTCTATTTAGAATCTTTTCATGGCCTGCTTTAGACTTATCCAAGGCATCAGCATTTGCATCATGTAAAACAACCTTATGTCCCGCAGTTGCTGCTATCTGGGCAATTCCTGAACCCATTGCTCCAGAACCAATTACTCCAATTAGTGTATCTTTATCCATTACTCTCCTTTAAATTCCGGTTTCCTTTTTTCGATAAATGCCTTAACTCCTTCTTTGTAATCATAAGTTGAACCCGCTTCATCTTGCAAATCTTCTTCAAAAATCAATTGACTTTCTAAATCATTGAAAAATGCTTTGTTCAATCCTCTTTTAGTTAACCCCAAACCTCGGGTAGGCATTTTTGCTAATTTCTCAGCCATAGAAGTTGCTTCATTCATTAAATTATCATCTTCACAAACTTTGTATATCATACCCATTTCCTGAGCTTGCTCGGCAGGAATCTTATCTCCAAGCATGGTCAATGCCGTAGCTCTTTGCAAACCAACCAATCTTGGAAGGATAAACGTACCACCACTATCGGGAATAAGCCCGATTTTACTAAATGCCTGAATAAATGATGCAGATTTCCCAGCTATCACTATATCACAAGCTAAAGCGATATTAGCACCCGCTCCAGCAGCAACACCATTAACAGCAGCTACAACAGGTTTTTCCAGTTTTCTGATCTTAAGAATTATCGGATTATAGGTTTTATTCACTATCTCTTTAATAGACGGGCCATTATTGGCAATAGCTTCCGCTAAATCCTGGCCGGCACTGAATCCTTTTCCTTCACCTGTCAATAATACTGCTCTTACTTCCCGATTGCTTTTACATTCATCCAATGCACTTTGCACTTCTGTAGCCATTTCTCTGTTGAAACTATTCAATACATCAGGCCTATTCAACGAAATGTAAGCAACACCATTTTCTATTTTAAATTTTATTAACTGATAAGACATAGTTATGTGTTTATGAGATCGCTAATATACAAATTGA
>JAESSM010000224.1 GCA_016764115.1 Bacteroidia bacterium
GACTTGGTAAACGACAATTGTATTTGAGGACCAATTACAGTAACGTATGCATTATTATATGGGGCTGGCATAATGATATTATCTCTTGAGGCATTGATAGAAAATTTACCCCATGGTTGAACCCTGTAGTTTAACGCTCCGCTGATACTTAATTTTGTACCATTAAAAAATGACCCGTAATTAACCTTAAAAAGGCTATTCAGCCTGTTTCTTTGACTTGCAACATACTCTATCGAACCATAATTATAGCTATAAGACCCAACTGGTAACAAAGTATCAAAAGTTCCATTAAGATCTGAAGGATAGATTAATCTTGAAAAGTCATTGACAATAGAAAATTTTAAGTCACTTGCACTTTGAAACTTTATTTCATATTTCAATTTATTTTGGCGATCCATATACTCCATATTTTCATCCATATAATGGTCGAAAAAAACACCTACGCTATGATGGTTTATTATTCCTGATTTGGGATAAAACTTATAGGTAAAATGTGGCTCAAAACGCCAATAAGATCTTCTTTGAACTGTTTCAGTTTCAGGATCATAATGATAAATTCTGGGAACATATCCAACATCTGCAGTGTAATTATAGCCAACATATTCATGGTTCCACATGCTGAAGATCTTTTTAGAATTATAAATTAAGAAGGAGGCATGAGCATAAGTCTTATCTTTTAAGCCCGGTGAAAGAGAATGATGATAGAAGATTTTTCCAGCCCACTTATTGCTTTTTGATGAGTAGAAATAATCAGCGCCAACTATTCTATTATAATCGTTATTGTCATAATTATAACTTCTTTTACCCTCTGCAAAGGCAACGCTATCCAATGGAAATGCCTGTCTGTTAACAAAAATAGCACCTAAATAGGATTTGCCACCTAAATGTCTGCGCATAACAACAGTAGAGTAGTTTTGGCTTTCAATATCCAGATCCTCAACTCGTCCGGTTTGAGCATTTAGTACCCCCAAACTGATATTCCTGGTTAGTTTACCACTTAGCCTGGCTCCTGAAAGAATTGGAACCAATTCATTTTGAAAATCACTTACAGGATACAACCCTATTCTTCTTGAAAAAAATGGCCTTATTTGGCGGAATCCAAATAAACCAAAAAGATCACTGTTTTCTAAAAAGAACTTTCTTTTTTCAGGAACAAAAAGAGAGAATCGCGTCAAGTTAGATACCTGCTTATCTGCATCTACCTGCGAAAAATCAGGATTAATAGTTAGATCTAAATTTAAAGATGTAGTAACTGCAATTTTTCCATCCATCCCGATATTGGGTTTTAGCTTAGGAGCTTCTCCATTTTCAAAATCCCGGCTTATTTGTCCGATAGTATAGGGTATAATGGAAATATTAGTTCCCGCACTTGGTGGCGGATTATCCCAATGAAGCTCTCCACTAAATCCCAAAAAGTTTTCATTGTAATTTCTGGGAACTGGCGACCAATGTGAATCTTCACGATTATAAACATCATTTCGTAAGAAATTAATTCGCCAAACATCATCTTCATCGTTATATCGCAAAGTTTTAAAAGGAATAGCCATTTCAACTATCCAACTATCCTTTAAAGTGGAAACTGCAGAAAACCATTTATTATCCCACGATGCATCACCACCCCAAACTCCCCCATTGGTTATCAGCGCTTCTCTCTGCACTTCAAAGGGGCTTACTCCAAAGTTAAAGGCATTGTTCTCATCCCCGAAAGGGTCAATGTTTACGGCAAATCCATCACTCCAGTTAAAATCATAATCTCTTTTTAATGATTGAACTACATACTCACCCTTCTTCTGGCCATAACAAATTGCAGCGATGTATAAATATTTATCATTGTAAGTAATCATTACTTCAGTCTGGCTTTTTGCCAATAAAGTATCATAAGGAAAATGTTGTTGAAAATTATTTGCAGTCTCCAGATTTTTCCAATCTTCTTCATCTAAAACTCCATCAATTCTAATTTCTCCATTTGTTTTTTTTATGTTGAGTATTTTTCTCTCGGGAGATAATGTAGCCCAGGTAGGATTTAACCACAAAAAACTAATAAGTAGAATAAATATATTTTTGGATTGTTTCAAATAAATGTGATTTTAGATGGCACGTTCAAAAATAGTTAAATTTTTACTCCTTGACCAATAGGAAAATATTGCCGGTTTGTAGTCAGGCTGAGCGGAGTCGAAGTCTTGACGGCCAATATTTCGACTCCGCTCAATATGACCTTGATTTTTAGTACATTACTTATGATAAGTCAAATATCTGACAAATGACTAAATCAGGAAAAATCGCCTCTATCATAGCAGGGCCATTAGCAGCAATTCTAATTAGCTTGTTCACAGATCTTGATACTAATAACCCTGCTGTAAGTAAAACAGCAGCAATTGCAGTATGGATGGCTATTTGGTGGGTTACGGAAGCGGTTCCATTAGCAGTTACTTCACTAATTCCAATATTCATATTTCCTTTCCTTGGGATATTAGGGACAAAAGAGGTAGCACCACATTATATGAACCACCTCGTTTTTTTATTTATCGGAGGATTCATTGTCGCGTTTGCAATGGAAAAATGGAACCTACATAAGAGAATCGCATTGAACATTATCACAACAATTGGAAGTAGTCCTTCCAGAATATTGCTGGGATTCATGCTTGCTAGTTATTTTTTGTCCATGTGGATGCTAAATACTTCCACAACAATGATCCTGCTGCCAACAGTATTAGCAATTATTTTCAAATTGAAACAAGTGATGGATGAATCACATCATAAAAAATATTCTACAGCCCTTCTGCTTGGTATTGCATTCTCTTCCTCTATTGGTGGCACGGCAACTTTAATAGGAACTGCTCCAAATTTGGTAATGTTACAGCATTATTCCAATGCATTCCCAAACAATCCTGAGATCAGTTTTCTAAAATGGTTCAGCTTTGGTTTTCCTGTTTCATTGATATTCTTATCAATTACTTATCTCATATTTAAACAGATCTATTGTAGGTTCAGCATCAATATTGATAAGTGTACTGCTATTTTCAAAAAGGAAAAAGAAGAGCTTGGAGGAATTAGTTATGAAGAAAAGGTAGTTGGGATAATTTTATTTGTGATGGCCATACTATGGTTTACAAGAGCAAACATTGATGTAGGTGCCTTTAAGATTATGGGATGGAGTAATTTATTTCCGAATCCTAAATTTATTACAGACAGCACAGTTGCAATTTTCATGTCCTCTCTGCTCTTTGTTATACCATCAAAGCAGAATAAAGGGAGTATGGTAATGGATTGGAATGCTGTAAAGAATCTCCCTTTCGGGATCATTTTACTTTTTGGTGGAGGATTTGCTCTGGCAGAAGGATTTATTCAATCAGGTTTGTCAGATTGGTTGGCAAGTAGTTTGACATCTCTCAAAGGACTATCGCCTTTATTAGTGGTCATCATCATCTGTTCTTTTATGACTTTTGCTACTGAGTTAACTTCTAATACTGCTACAACACAATTGATACTGCCAATATTAATTGTTGTAGCGCATGTAACTGATATTGATCCCATTTTGTTAATGATACCAGCAACATTTTCTGCCAGTTATGCATTTATGCTACCCGTGGCTACTCCACCCAACGCGATAGTTTTTGGAAGCGAAATGATCAGTATCAAAGAAATGGCAAGAGTTGGAGTGATTTTGAATATTGTCGGAGTAATATTGATGACACTAGCAATGTTTACTCTTGGGAAGTTTGTATTTTGAATATATATCCTTACTCAAAATGCATCGAAATGAGTATTACTCTGGATAGAAGTTTATCAATCTCCGATGACCAAATGTGGTTTTCAGGCACTAGTACATTATTAATACCATTGGTCTTTTTTATCTCAATAGAAAATTTAAAGATGGGATAGTAGAAATCAAACCCAAGTCCATATTCATAAGCCCAATTTGCTCGATATAAGCGAGGTTTTATTTCATCATTAGCCTCAATCTGAACTTTGGCCTGCGATGCCAGATCAATACTATATTTCCCACCTCCAATAACATAAACCCTTATATTTTTATATCTATCAGATTTATATTTGATTATTAAAGGTAATTCTGCAAAGGTAGATTCCACAGTCTTGGTTTGGAATTTATTATTCACAAAAGTGTATTCTACTTTTCGCTGAGCAAAAGAAAGCGTTGGTATAAATCGAAGATTAAAGTACTCCCCCATCCTGAAATCACTAATTATGCCCATATTAATACCCTTTTTAGGAGAGGATTCTACAACAAACAAGGTATCGTTATAAAGGAAATTTGTTTTGTGCTCTACCCTGAAATAAGTATAATTAAGTCCCCAGGATATACCAAAGTGAAGCCATTTGGCATCATAAGTCGGAAGATTCTTTTGTGCAAAAGTAGCAAAAGAGATAAATGTGAAACTTAAGAGTAATATATTTCTAATCAATCTCATAAATCGGTGATTCGTGCATTGGTTAATTCGTAAATTAATATTTATTATTAGTATCAGTTATTTTAATTAGCAAATTAACATCATTCTCTTATTTCCTTTTTGAATTTTACATTTTATATTCATAGTATATCTTGAATCTATATCTATCCCAAGCATCCCAATGTTCCATCAACAACCTATTTTCCTTATCATATTTTTTCTTTATAGTCTCAATTAGTTCATCTGAATCATTAAAAGCCATTTGAGTCTGTGAATTCTTTTTATATTCAAATTCGATTCTTTCACCTAAAAAATATTCAGGTTTTTCAGGCCTGTCAGATTCTCCGAGTCCTTCGTTCCACCAAGCCTTGTAATGTTCAATTCTTGTCAGTCTGTTTTTTTCATTATATGTAAATTTGTATTTGTTCCAAACACTTGTTCCCCCTGTTTCACAAACCAAAGAATCAAAAGTTTCAAGCATTGCTTTTCCTTTGGCTTGTCCGATTATGTAGTCATTAACAAAATCACTGGTTATAGGAATTCGATAATAAAACCTTCCGCCCTTTTTTATAATCGAATCATTTAAATACCATATTTCACTGATAAGTGTACTATCAACATAAGTTTTACCGTATTTGTAAATTGTCAAGTGCTTATCGAAAGTTAAATCGGCTGACTCTTTTTCAGGTTGATTTGTTTCTACTAATTTTTTAATAGATTCCTCTTTGTTTTCAATTGATTTATTGGAGCAACCTGTAATTGTCAAAATAAATAATAAGAGTATCCATATGTTTTTTGTTGTTTTCATAATTATCATTAACAGCAATATAAACTCAATTGCCAGCTTCCATATTGCACAAACCCATACAATAGGCTGACTATCAGCAATATAAATATTACTTACGAGCTATATAAATGGAACTAATACCAAATGTTAAGGGAATGCATTTTGTTTCCTTATAGCCAATATCTTTTAATATTTTAAGGAAATCATCTGCATCTGGAAATGCAATTACTGATTCAGGCAAATAAGTGTATGCTGTACTATCTTTGGAGATCAACTTCCCTATCAATGGAAGTATCTTTAAAAAATAAAATTCATAAACCTGCTTAAACAAAAACATTTTAGGCTTGGAAAACTCTAGAATTGCTATTACTCCATCAGTCTTAAGTACTCTGTACATATCACTTAAACCTTTCTCCAGATTTTCGAAGTTTCGAACTCCAAACCCTACAGTTATAGCATCAAACTTATTATCTTCAAAAGGCAAATTCTCCGCATCTCCCTTTTGTAATTCGATAATTTCTGTAAGTCCTTTCTTTTGGACCTTCTCTTTGCCAACAGCCAGCATCTCTTCAGAAATATCAACTCCATTTACTTTGGTTGGGTTTAGCTTTATTGCTTCAACCGCAAAATCACCGGTTCCCGTTGCTACATCAAGAATGTATTTGGGATCATATTTTTTAAGAAGACCTATAACCTTCCTCCTCCAAAGAATATCAATTCCACAGGAAAGCACATGGTTAAGTAAGTCGTAATTGGGAGCAATGTTGTCAA
>JAESSM010000127.1 GCA_016764115.1 Bacteroidia bacterium
AAAAGGGACGATTGTTGAAGATGTAGATTTATCCAAAGATGGCACATATGAAGTAACCTGGAAAGGGGACTTAACACTTCATGGGGTAACACAACCACGAGAGATCAAAGGAACCATTACGGTAAAAGGTGGTAAAATAACCATTCATGCTGTTTTTAATGTCAAAATAGAAGATCATAAAATTGAAGTACCATCAATAGTTATAGATAACATTGCAGAGGTAGTTGAGGTTACATTTGATGCAACTCATGAGTTACATACCAAGTAATTTAACCAGTGTAAAGATTTGCAAATAAAGTTAACTACATTCAAAAGTAAAATACTAAGCACTAAACTCTAAATACTAAACAATAACAAATTACTAAAATAATAAATCCCAAACTTTTCATTTTTATAACTTGGCGTTTTAAACATTTAAGATTTGGATTTTGACATTGTTTAGGGTTTAGATATTAGAATTTAGGATTTATTAAAAAGAGTAAACAAATTACTACAATAGTTGAAATGAATATATACCTTCTAATATTAGCATTAACATTATTCTCAATAAAGCTCCATGCCCAGGACGACATGATGGATTTGTTGGATGCAGAAACTGAAGATGTTTCCAAGGATCCGGTTATTGCTACATTTAAAACTACACGTATTGTTAATGCTCACTCCATTGAAACAGTAAAAGCAAAAACTTTGGATGTTAGGATCTCTCACCGTTTTGGTGATGTTGGAGGAGCTTCCGGAGGCGGAATTCATCAATTTTATGGATTAGACAACGCAGCCAATATCAGGTTAGCAGCTGAATATGGTGTAACCGACAAACTGACTTTGGGAATGGGTAGAAGCAAAGTAAAAGAGCACATTGACGGCTATGTAAAATACGGTTTACTTAAACAAACGAAAGACAATAAAATGCCAATATCTGTTACTGTTTTTGCCAATACTGCTATGACTCCTATGACTGCTTCCTCTGATACTACATCAGAATTTTCGTACCAAAAATTCGTTCATCGGCTTTCCTATACATATCAGGCAATTATCGCCAGAAAAATTTCCCCTTCTATTTCTGTCGAAATACTGCCAACTTACTTACATCGAAATTATGTTGCAAATGGAGATGAAAACTCATTGTTTGCAATAGGCTATGCAGCAAGAATAAAATTTACACGAAGTTCAGCATTCATTGTTGATTATTTCTATGCCTTTTCCAACTATAGAAAAACCAATGGCACTCAATATTACTCACCACTAGGAATAGCTTATGAACTTGAAACCGGTGGACACGTTTTCCATATTTCATTTACAAACGCTGCAGGGATCATTGAAAATGATTTTATTCCCAACACCACTTCTGATTGGTTGAACGGCGGCTACAAACTCGCCTTCACTATTTCCAGGGTTATCAATATGCACTAGTAACACGACATTTATGTCGTACTTGTTGAAAACCCACTGCATTTGTTAATAACCTTAATCTGCTTTTAAATAGCTTTGTAGAATATTAGGCGTGTCTCCTTTTATTCCTTAATCTAATGATTGCTCAGGCAAGTGTAAATCAAATATTTCAAACTGCTCAAATTGATGAGGTAGTTGGTGAGTTTGTTTCTCTCAAGAAAAGAGGAGTAAACCTGGTGGCCAACTGTCCTTTCCATGACGAGAAAACACCTTCCTTTTATGTTTCTCCCGCCAAGGGAATTTATAAATGTTTTGGGTGTGGTGCAGGTGGCAACCCTGTGAACTTTATCATGGAGCATGAGAAAGTCAGTTTTCCTGATGCTCTGAGATTCCTTGCAGAAAAGTACAATATTGATATTGATGAAACCGAAGATTCTGAGGAATACAAAGCAGCCCAAACAGAAAGGGAAAGCCTTCTTGTAATAACAAATTACACTCAAAGATATTTTGCTGACATTCTATTGAATAATGAAGAAGGAAAGGCCATTGGGTTAAGCTATTTTAAAGAAAGAGGAATCGGGGATGACCTGATTGAAAAATTTCATTTGGGTTATAGCTTAGAAAGCTGGGATGGTTTTACAAAAACAGCAGTTGAAAATGCATACAACCTAGAGCTTCTTGAAAAGACAGGTCTCACTATTAGAAAAGAAGCCAAAACTTACGATAGGTTTAGAGGGCGGGTAATGTTTCCGATACATGATGTATCAGGAAGATGCATTGGGTTTGGTGGAAGAATTTTAAAAAAATCAGAAAAAGCAGCCAAGTACGTAAACTCTCCAGAGTCAGAAATTTATCACAAAGGCAACGTACTTTATGGTATCCATCTAGCAAAAAAATCTATTGTTAAAAATGACAACTGCTACCTGGTTGAAGGTTATACAGATGTTATTGCAGTACACAAAGCAGGCATTGAAAATGTCGTGGCTTCTTCAGGAACATCATTAACCGAAGGGCAAATTAAGCTGGTAAAGAGATTTACGAAAAACATTACCATACTGTATGACGGAGATGAAGCCGGTATTAAAGCATCATTGCGTGGAATTAATTTGGTTTTGGATGAAGGATTAAACGTAAAGATTGTCCCGCTCCCTGAAGGTGAAGATCCTGATTCTTATTCCTCAACGTTAGGTTCTGAACAGTTTGTCAATTATCTGAACCATAAAGCTGAAGATTTCATTCGATTCAAAACCCTGTTATTTAAAAAAGAAGCCTCAAATGATCCTCACAAACTTAGCGAAGCAATAAGTGATATTGTTGAGTCCATTGCCCATGTTCAGGACCCCATAACAAGATCTATTTATATTAAAGATACGAGCACTTTATTAGGGATAAGCGAAGAAGTATTGCTAAAAAAGCTGAATTTCTTTATCCGAAATAAGAAAAAGAGAACAGAAACCCAGCAATTACCAGCTTCTCAAGCAGAAGAAGTTAAGATCATTGACCCAGCCCAGTCTTCCAATACAAGTGAACACGTTCAGGAAAGATATATTGTAAAACTATTGCTTAATTATGGTAATGAAGATATTAGAATTAAAACGCATCTAAATGACGAAGATGATGATACCTACATTACCATGAACCTGGCAAAATACATCATCAATGAAATAACCAACAATAGTATAGAGTTTGAGAATCAGACTTATTCCCAGATCTATAATGAATTTGTTAACTCAGACTCAACACTTGATCAATCTTATTTTTCTCAACATCACGATCCTAAAGTTTCCAAATTAACTGCTGATCTACTTTCCACGCGATATGAAATAAGCAAGAACTGGAAAGAGAAATATGACATTTTCGTTCCAAATGAAAATGATAATCTAGGTGAAAATGTTATTTCAGTATTGAATTTATTGAAATTTGCTAAAGTGAAGAAAATGATAAAACAGGTCAAGGACCGATTGGAAAACGTATCATCCCCTGAAGAATATAATCCCTTATTAGAAGTTCAAAACGAACTGATCACCTGGAAAAAGCAGCTTTCCGAATCAATGAGAGCGGTTGTTATCAAGTAATGCATCACAAAAAGTAAGGTCATGTTGATCGAAGTCGAAACATTGACCGACGGATTTCAACTCCGCTCAACCTGCCTACCGGCATAGGCAGGTCTGAAGCTCAAGTAGTTAAGTTTTCAATTGGTCAACAGGCTAAACTACACTTAGAGGAGTTTTGCCGTTTCTATTGCTTATTTTGGCTTAATAAGTTTTACACTATTAATTGTTAAAAAAGGGTATTTTACATATTGATCATTTTATTGTACAATCGTATAGTTTTATTCATCATAAAAAGAGCCAAAACTATGAATATCAAAAAATTAATCAATCAAGTTGTAATATTTATTGTAGCAATTGTCTGTTCTTTCAATCCTGCCTTTGCTCAAGATTCTTCAAAGGTATCTGTAGATCTGGGTACTGATATGGTAAGTCGGTACGTTTGGAGGGGCACTCAGTTTGGAGGGAGATCCCCAAATATTCAACCATTTGCAGAAATGGGAATTGGAAATTTTGTTTTTGGTACATGGGGAGCCTATACAATGGGGGGAACGAACCGTTCTCAGGAACTTGATTTTTATGCTGGATATAGTTTTTTGGATGACAAAGTATCTATGACTGTAACAGATTATTATTTTCCGGGTGAGACATCAGATTATCAGTATTTTGATTATGGTAAAAACACAACCGGTCATGTGTTTGAGGCAACAGCTAGTTTTAACGGAACCGATAAAATACCGTTTTCAGCTTTAATTGCTACGAACTTTTATGGTGCGGATGCCACCAGAATTTCTGATGATCCTGCCAACTTAAACAATGCGGATGGCATACAATATTCAACCTATATGGAGATAGGTTTTGCAAGTTCATGTAAAAGTGTTGATCTGGATGCGTTTCTAGGTATTAATCTAACGGCCCCGCGCCAGGAAGACCTTGCAGGTACAGGCTTTGTGGGTGAATCCGGTTTTTATGGTGACAATATGGGAGTAGTGAATTTGGGTTTTGCGTTATCAAAAGAAATTGAGGTATCTGGTAAATTCAATTTGCCGGTGATGGTTTCAGTGATTACAAATCCACAAACACAAAAAATGTTTATGGTCTTTGGCTTCTCATTATAGAGAGCATAGGCTTACAGAATATTATTATTAACCAGAACTAAATAATATGGACACAGGAAACATAGTATTCATGATCTTATGTACAAGCCTTGTGATGTTGATGACACCAGCAGCAGGGTTTGTTCCCCTTTGGGCGGCAATGATTATCGGAATTTTGGCTGGAGGGGGATGTTATCTTGCAGTTCAATTCAAGAATAAACTTGGCTGGGATGATCGCCTTGGATGTGTGGGAAGTTCACGGAATTGGTGGAGCAATAGGTATTATTGCATTAGGGGTATTTGCATCAACAACTGTTAATTCTCAAAGTGGATTACTTGAAGGAGACACTGGATTTTTCATGGTGGAAGTTAAAGCAGTTACTATTGCAGTAATTTATGCCTTTGTGTTTACATATGGGATGTTAGCAGGAATCAATTTTATCACTCCAGTGAAAGTTGCTGAAGAACAAGAAACTAGCGGAATCGATCAATCTATACATGGTGAGAAAGCATATGACGAGGGAGTTCTTTAATCCTGGGATAAAAGGTTGAAAAACTCAAACAGTTAGCATTTTTCTAATTGAGTTTGTTATTAATGCTATTTTTCACATTCCTTTTTTAGAGCTGAATTCATAAGTTCAAATCCTTGTTTTGTTTTATTAAGCATACTGCCAAATAAACCTACAAGGATACCACTGAATTTTTCTCCATGTATTAATTGAGTAGTATTATGATCAGTACTATTCAGAATGAAATAATGTTCCCCAGCAAAGAGTCCCGAAATCAATAATTTACCTTTCCACCTAAGTTCTTTATTTTCGGACAATACCAAAACGGTTGGTTTAAATTTCATTTCTCCACCATCCCCAGGTTGAACTATGATACTTAATTTTCCTCCAACCTTCTTTTCACCTGAAATGGATGTAATGAAAGGATTCCAGGAAGATTGATTCTCAAAATCTGTCAGTATCTTCCAAACTTTTTCAGGAGAGGTGTTAATTGATATTTCAGTTATTATTTCTTTCAAATTAATTTTGTTTAATCTTCCACTATAAGGTAAATCTGATTGTTACCCACATTATAGTGCATTGGGGCGATACAAACTTTGGGATATTTAAGTCGTAGTCGTTTTGTTTCACTTAAAATAAAGTCGATTGCATTTTCTATTTCAAACTGTGGAGCAAATTGCGTAAAATAATCTTCTGCTGCATTGCTGTCCCAGCCTGCATTATCAATAAGCCCTTTGATAAATTGGTCTTTACGGGAATTTAAGTTGACCATACCACAATCATTGTGACCAATAAGTGCAATGTGTTGAATTCCTCCAACTGAAATGGCATAAGATATCTGGAATTCATTGTACTTCAAGTTTGCACCAGCAGAACGGATGATGTATGAAAAGTTGTCGGGTATATTGAGGTATTTCCTACTATCCATACACATGCCCACAAGAAGTTTAGCTTCGGAATATTCATCCTTTGGTTTTTCAAGGTTATGGTATTCGAGCAATAAACCAATAGGTGAGTCTTGATATTTTGAAATAATATCTTCGCGTTTTGATATATCTATTAGTTGATTCATATTATAATTTCTGTCTTGAACTTTTAGCTACTTGTATAAGTGATTTTATTAAATGCAATTAGTGAAACGCTTTCTTTTTTTCAAGTGCCAAAATTAATAAGTTTATTCATATTTATTCTTAGCATGAACCCATGAAGCAACAATAATTTGTTCGAGTATTTCGATATTAATGTCTTCTAATTTATTAATATAGAGGCATACTTTTCCAGTGGTATGCTTACCTAGTTTTTGCAACAGTTTCTGTTGCTTTGTAAAGTTAGTTAGTACATATAGGACTATTTTTTGTTTTCGAGGTGAAAAGCCTAATAGTGGCGCATCTCCCTCATGCCCACTATCGTATATGTAATGATAGGTCCCAAATCCAATAATGGATGGACCCCACATTTTGGGTTCTAATTTCGTGATCTGCTTCATCATATCCAGAATTACGAAACCATCATTTCGTTTTTTCTCATTTGGAATGGCATTGATGAAATCATTAACGCTTTTTTCGGTTGCTTTTGTTTTTTGCTCAGCCATAATATTAAATTTTATTTAAAAGCCTTTTAAATCTATGCCCTTACTATCGATCAT
>JAESSM010000225.1 GCA_016764115.1 Bacteroidia bacterium
CGGTCATGGATCACGGTTTTTCCTGTTTTCTGAAATTCCATGATCTTTTTCAATCGGGAATTCAGGAAATAAATTTGCAGGTGAAAAGACCAGCGCTGCATATCTTCATAAAAACTGTAGATATAAGGATTTTCATCCGCGTCTTCATAGTATGCTTCCCATCCATAGTGTTTGGAAAGCAATTGGGTAAGAGTAGTTTTTCCCGAACCGATGTTACCTGCAATAGCTATTCTCATGACTAATATTTACCAATCAGCTAAATTATAAAAAAAACAATTCTCTAATAAGAAAACCGGAATTAAATTGAAGATTTTTAAAAATAAAAGTTCCGTGATTTCTATAAGTTCCGAATCCCCATAATTTCTCTTGCCTCTTTTACTGTAGTAACTCCACTTTCTTTCGCTTTTTCAGCTCCCATTTTAGCAATTTTGGTAATGAGATCGTTATCTGCAGCAAGCTCTTTTATCTTTTCACGGAAGGGTTCAGTAAACGTAACCATGTCTTCTGCTAATTGTTTTTTAAAGTCCCCGTACCTTATAGAGCAATTGTTATAAGCTTCATCAAAGTGTTTTACCGTACTTTTATCAGAAACAAGTTCCATTAAGGTAAATAGATTTTGGATTTCATCAGGTTTAGTTTGATTGTCTTTCGTTGGACCTGAATCGGTTTTGGCTTTCATTACTTTTTTACGAATATCATCAGGTTCATCAGCAAGGTTAACTGAATTTTTGTCTCCCTCAGATTTTCCCATTTTCCCGGATCCATCCAATCCAGGTACTTTTACCAAATTATCTCCAAAATTGAAAGCATATGGCTCAGGAAAAAAGTCAATATTATATAACCTGTTAAAGCGACTGGCAAAGTTCCTTATCATTTCCAGATGTTGTTCCTGGTCTTTTCCTACAGGAACCTTTGACGCGCGATGTATAATAACATCAGCAGCCATTAATACAGGATAAGTTAATAATCCCGCATTTATGTTGTCAGGGTATTTGCGTACCATATCTTTAAATGAAGTACATCGTTCGAGTTCTCCCTTGTAAGCATTCATATTTAATAATAGATACAGCTCTGCGGTCTCTGGCAAGTCACTTTGAATGTATATAGTAGCTTTTTCAGGATCTATTCCCGCAGCTAGATACTCTACCAATACTTGTTTGATATTAGAATGAAGATCTTCCGGAGTCGGGTGCGTAGTTAAGGAATGATAATCAGCAATAAAGAAATAGCAATTGTGTTCTTCTTGCATTTTAATGAAGTTCTTTAAAGCACCGAAGTAATTTCCTAGATGTAAATGACCTGTTGGCCTGATACCACTAACTACCGTTTCCATAAATACTAGTTGCTAATTTTGTTAATTTTACCCTGTGAAATTGGTGGCAAAGATATTAAAAACTGTGTGGAGAATATATTTTAATCTGTTATTTGTCCTCAGTTTTTTGATTCTATATCCATTTTTTTTTCATTTCTTTACAAAGTAAACGGGGGTATAGGTTTGCACATCTGGTAAAGAAAATTTGGTCACTTTCATTTATGATCTCTTCAGGAGTGATAGTGAAAGTTATTTATGAAACTAAATTAGATCCAGACAAGCCATATATATACTGTCCCAATCACACTTCATATTTGGATGTTCCATTGTTGAGGGTTGTACTACCGGGATATTACCATTATATGGGGAAGGTGGAATTACTGAAGAATTTTTTTTTCGGTATATTTTTTAGAACAATGGATATCCCTGTTGATAGAAGTAGCATAATGTCGGCTCATAGAGCATTTGTAAGAGCAGGAGAAGATCTTGATAAGGGTGTTGGTGTTGTTATGTTTCCTGAAGGATCAATTACGGATGATGTTCCGAACTTGTCGGAATTTAAACCCGGGCCTTTTAGATTGGCTATAAAACATAATGTGCCAATAGTACCGATTACAATAATAGACAATTGGAAAATTATGCCGGATAATAAACCTTTACAAGGAAGACCCGGAGTGTCAAGAATAATCGTACATGAGCCAATTGATTGTACAGAATTTGGTAAAGATGACATTGAAAGGCTAAGTGATATGGTTTATAACAAGTTAAATGATACATTAAAACGTTATGGAAATTGATGATAAAATGGTTGACAACCTTGCAAGGTTAGCAAAGTTGGAGTATGATAGAGAATCGAAAGAAGAAATTAAGAATGACTTGAAGCGTATTCTTGATTTAATAGATAAATTGCAGGAAGTGGATACTACCGGAGTTGAGCCATTGGTTTACATGACTGATGAAGAAAATGTATTGAGAGATGATGTGGTGAAACAAGAAATAACACGTCAGGAAGCATTAAAAAATGCTCCGAAAAAGGATTCAGATTATTTTAAAGTTCCTAAAGTTTTGAATAAAGAATAATGGCAAAGATAATTGAGACAAAAGACCTTGCTAAAATCTACCATATAGGAACGGTTGAAATACCAGCCCTTCAGTCAATTACGTTGGATATTGAAGAAAACGAGTATGTGGCTTTGATGGGACCTTCCGGTTCGGGCAAATCAACCTTGATGAACATTATAGGCTGTTTGGATACTCCGTCCAAGGGGACTTATATATTGAATAATAATAATGTGAGCAGTCAAACAGATAATGAACTTGCAGAGATCAGGAATAAAGAAATTGGGTTTGTTTTCCAGACATTTAATTTGCTACCAAGATTAAATGCCCAGGAAAATGTTGAATTGCCGCTTATCTACGCAGGGTATGATAAAAAGCAAAGAGCTGAAATGGCATTAAAAGTGTTGGACAATGTTGGTCTTGGAGATAGAGTAAATCACAAACCTAATGAACTTTCAGGTGGACAAAGACAAAGGGTAGCTATTGCCCGTGCCTTAGTTAATTCACCTTCTATTATTTTGGCTGATGAACCTACCGGTAATCTTGACTCTAAAACTTCAGAAGAGATCTTGCGTGTATTAAAAGAAGTGCATGGTCAGGGAAATACGATCATTGTTGTAACACATGAAGAGAGTATTGCACAACAAGCTGAACGTATTATCAGGCTGATGGATGGACTAGTGGAATCAGATGTTAGAGGTAATGGGGCTGTTTGATGCTGGATACTTGATGTTTTTCCATGAAAAATCTGAAATTATCATTTCTTTCAGTTTGTTTCTTAGTTTTTAACAGTTCTTATAGCCAAGGAGTATCATCTTCAAATTTAATTGATGATTTAGCCCAAGCATCTTCCATAAATCCTGCATATTCAATAAAAGGATCTTTAACCGTTTCTTTACCTTCTTATTCATACTCTTTTTCCAATTCTGGATTTACATATAATGATTTAATTCAAAAACGTGGAACTTCAGATTCACTATACCTTAATACTACTGGTATATCCAATTTATTGAAGTCTACAAATAATATGATCCAAAATAAAGTTTTCGAATTTGTGGCTGTTGGCTTTAAATTTAAGAAATTCGACTTTGGGCTAGGTTATCGGGAAAAAAGTCTTAGCAGATTGAAATATTTTAAAAGTAATTGGGATAATTTGTTCTTTGGCCTTACAAATTCTTGGGGAAAAGAGATTGAGCTAGGAACTGAGTTTAAATCGAGAAAATATCGTGAACTTATATTTAAGATTTCGTATCCACTTCATAAAGTTCGTTTAGGAGGCAATTTTAAACTACTAAATGGAATAGCAGATATTTCAACATCCGATCATTCTATAATTCTAACAAGTGATACAACCACTTTTGAATCTCAATTGAAAACAAATTATACAATTAACTCAGCTAATAGTGAAAATTTTGGAACATATTTAGGAAATTATCCAGTAAAGGGAGTAAATCTAGGTTATGCTTTAGATCTAGGAGTTATTTATGAATTATCTAACAAAGTACAGTTTTCTATAAGTGCACTGGATTTAGGTTCTATTAAATGGGAAAGCAACCCAATAAATTATTCTAGTGATTCCAGTTTCACTCCCGTGGGTTTAGTATATTCTTTTTTCTCTTCTGATTCACTTGGTTTAATGAGTGCAATTCAGAAATCACTATATATGTCTGAATCAAATAACTCGTATTCTACAACACTTACTCCAAAGTTTCATTTTTCTACCAAGTTATATATAGATTCAGTAAATACTTTTGGTATGTCTGTTTACAGTGAATATTACGAAAAAATGTATCATAGTATAACTTTTAGTTACTCTAGGCGGTTTAAGTTCTTTTCCAGTGGAATCAACTATTCTTATTCTAACAATTCTCACAATATTGGGATTAATTCTACCTTAAAATTGAAGATGGCTCAACTATTCTTTATAACTGACAATGTATTATCCCATTCAAATACAGCAGCTTTCTATTATTATGATAAACTGACTGGCGTCAATCAATCAATTCTAATTCCAAAAAGAGTAAAAAACCGCAGTTATTGTGTAGGGATGAATCTTCTTTTTTAATTGAGGCTTCAATGCAGGTTGTGCAAATATCAAGAATCCAGTATCCAGTAAGGGTTACAGAAGAACTAAAGTATTTGCTGTAAAACGAGTTCAATACATTATTTCTATATCCAAAAATTAACTGTTCTAAGTGTTGTTTCTTTTAAATTAAATTCTATTTTTGCAAATTGAAAGAATAGCAATTATTATTATTTGAGAACAGAATGTACTGGACGTTAGAATTAGCTTCATATTTGGAAGATGCACCATGGCCTGCAACCAAGGATGAACTAATAGATTATGCTATTAGAATGGGATTGCCAATGGAAGTTGTAGAAAATCTACAAGGGCTTGAAGAAGAGGTTGAGCCTTACGAAACCATTGAAGATATTTGGCCTGACTATCCTACCAAAGAGGATTTCTTCTTTAACGAAGACGAATACTAATCGTTGATTCGCGAATTCGTTATTCGTAAACACTCCCCTAATGTGCTACTTTTTTATCCCAATGGGATGCCTTGTCTATAGCACTAATTATTATATATGCGAATCAACGATTACACGAATTCCCGAATCTACCAATTAAGATGAAGGAAGAATTATTTCCTTTGTGCTTTTTTTGGCGGGATACCATGCTGCTAAAAACCCTATTAATACTACAGTAATAGCAACAAGTACGAAATCATACAGCTTCATTTTTACAGGGTAGGCGTCAATAACAAATGAACTTATTCCTTCCAGTTTTATCAAGCCGAAGTTTTGTTGCAATAAAAGTAGCGTGATGCTAATAAAAAATCCTAATACCAATCCACAAATGGAAATAAATACACCTTCTAACAAAAACACTTGTTGAATCTGATTTTTAGTTGCTCCCATACTGCTTAATATTGATATGTCTTTTCTTTTTTCGATGATGAGCATGGTCAATGAACCAATAATATTGAATGCTGCAACGATCAAAATAAATGTAAGGATCGCATAAACTGCCCATTTTTCTGTTTTCATAACCCGGTATATCAGTTCATTTTGCTGATATCGGTTTTTCACATCAAATTTATCTCCTACCAAATTTTTAATATTTGCTTGAACCAGTTCTATGTCTTGATCATGAGAAGCAATAACTTCGATGGCACTTACTGCGGTTGGTTTATCTAATAACTTCCGTGCGAAATCAATGGGAACGATCATATATTTTTCATCTATAGACTGCTGAATAGAAAAAACGCCACCAGGATAGATCAATTCCTTATTAAATGCTTTTTCAGGATTTGGAATACCGCCTTTATATTCATGGTCGCGTCTTGGAATTGAAACAGAAACAGGTGCAAATTCATCTTGCCCATTGATGGAAAGTGCATAATAAACACCATAGCCCATTAATCCATAATTAATGTCATTTTCCTTAAGAATTGCTTTACCGGCAATAAGTACGGTATCAAATTGAGTTGCCTCTATGTAATTAGCACTCACACCTTTTATGGTTGTCACATACTGATTGTCGCGATATTTAAGTAGTGAATTTTCTTCCAAAACCTCAGAATAGTGTATTACTCCCGGAATTTTTTTTAGA
>JAESSM010000081.1 GCA_016764115.1 Bacteroidia bacterium
AGATAATTTAAACTTGATCTTAAGTGGGATACTATAGGTTAACCCTCTTTGAACACACTCCACCATAGTATATCTTGGTGGATCAATAGTGTATTCAATAAATTCTAAAGTAAAAATGTTCCTTGCATCGTTGATGGGGTAGTGTTCACAAAAGATCTTATATAAATTTTCATTTTTAAGATTTTCCGAAGCTGTTCCCAGTTGGAAAAAATTCTCAAAAGACTCTAATTGTACGTCAAGAAAATCCGGATAATCTATTGCATGTTTGATTGATGCAAAACTGATTCTATCGTTTGAGCTAGATGTTTTAGCAGTCATATATTGTCGGTTTAATGGAATTAATTAAAAAAGAACAAAATCGATTACCGTAGTAATACAGAAGAAACCTACTATCGTTTCTTTCACTGAACTAAAATCTTAGTTACTAGATATAAAAGCATTAAACAACCAGCCCGGCAATATTCATATTACCGGAAGGTAGCATAACAACACTAATTTATTTCGTAAGAAAAATTATTTAAGTTCAATTTCGGCTCCTGCTTCTTCAAGTTTAGTTTTTATGTCTTCTGCTTCTTGCTTAGAAACACCTTCTTTAACAGCTTTAGGAGCACCGTCAACTAAATCTTTGGATTCTTTCAAACCTAATCCTGTGATTTCCTTAACTGCCTTAACAACAGCTAATTTAGCACCGCCTGGAGATGTTAAAACAACATCAAATGTTGATTTTTCTTCACCACCTGCTTCACCACCTGCTTCGCCTCCACCGGCTGCTGCTACAGCTACTGGGGCTGCTGCTGGTTCAATTCCGTACTCGTCTTTTAAAATCTGAGCTAGTTCATTTACATCTTTTACTGATAAATTCACTAACTGATCTGCAAGTTCTTTTATTTCTGCCATTTTTATTGAATTTATGTTCTCATCTTATATGAGAACCTGTTAATAATATCTATTTAAGTATTTAGTCTTTATTTTCTGATTTGTCAGTATCTTCTGTTTGTTCTTCTTTAGCTTCTGGTGTTTCCTCTTCGGTTTTATCTTCTGAAGTATCTTCCTTTTTCTCTTCCGCAGGTTGTTCAGTAGCTGTTTGTGCTTTAGGTTCAGCTTCTACTTCTGTTTTTTCTGCATGTTGTTCAGCAGTAGGTTCTTCTTTTGTTTCTTCAGCAGTAGTAGTTTCTTCTTTATCCTCAGTTGTTTCAGGTCTATCTCCTAGTGTTTTGACTATACCAGCTAATTTGTTTTCTGCTGATTGTAAGGATCCAATAACTGTTTTGATTGGAGACTGAAGTATTGCAATGACTTCGGCTATTAACTCTTCCTTAGATTTAAGTTTTGCTAATGAATCAAGCTCTTGATCACCTATAAATATACCACTGTCAATGAAAGCACCTTTTAAAATAGGCTTGTCGTTCTCTTTTCTAAATATTTTTATAAGTTTAGCAGCTGCATTAATAGTACCTGAAGTCATCAATGAAGTTGGACCTGTTAAAATATCTTCCATTTCACCGAAATCCTTTTCGGATTTACTCATGGCTTTCTTTAAAAGAATATTCTTAACTACTTGAAGTTTAACTCCATTCTCAAAACAAAGTCTTCTTAGCTTACTATCTTCATCTGCATTTAATCCTGAAATGTCTGCTAAGTATAAATAATTAGCATCATTTAATTTTTCAGATAGACTATCTACAAACGCAACTTTTTCTTCCTTGTTCATTTTATTCTGTTTTTCTGATATCTACGCAAATTCTTTAGTTTCCACAGGTACTCCAATTCCCATTGTGCTTGATACGGTCACGTTTCTCATGTAAATACCTTTTGATGCTGCAGGTTTAAGCTTCGTTACTGTTTGAAGTAATTCTTTGAGGTTATCTGCTAATTGGTTGCTTTCAAAAGACACTATACCAACAGATGAATGAATAATACCATATTTATCTACCTTAAAGTCAATTTTACCCGCCTTTACCTCTTTAACTGTTTTTTCGATCTCAGTGGTAACTGTTCCTGATTTTGGGTTTGGCATTAAGCCTCTTGGTCCTAAAACTTTTCCAAGTTTTGCAATCTTAGGCATAACTTGAGGGGTTGTAATAATTACATCCACATCAGTCCACCCTTTTGAAATTTTTTGTACGTATTCATCTAAACCTACATGATCTGCACCAGCCTTTTTTGCTTCTTCTTCATTTTCTGGGTTGCATAGAACCAATACCTTAATATCTTTTCCAGTTCCGTGTGGCAATGCAACTGTTCCACGAACCATTTGTGTTGATTGTCTAGGGTCAATTCCTAATCTAATTGCAACATCCACAGAGGCATCAAATTTTGTCTTTGTGGTATTCTTAACAATATCTACAGCATCTTTCAGCGAATAAACCTTGTCTTTCTCCACCTTTTCCAGTGCTTGCTTTCTATTTTTAGAAACTTTTGCCATTTCTGATAAATATTTGTCTTGTTCTATCTAATTATTTTGCCAAGGAGCATTTCCAATAATGGTAATACCCATGCTTCTGGCAGTTCCTGCAACCATCTTCATTCCTGATTCAACTGTAAATGCGTTTAAGTCGGCCATTTTGTCTTCAGCAATTTGTTTTACCTGATCCCAGGTTACTCTTCCTACCTTAGCTCTGTTAGGTTCTGCTGAACCTTTCTTTAATTTTGCCATCTCTAATAATTGAGATGCGGCAGGGGGAGTCTTTATAACAAATTCAAAAGACTTGTCACTATAAACTGTAATTACAACAGGAAGCACTTTGCCAGGAGAATCTTGAGTTTTTGCATTAAATTGTTTGCAAAAATCCATGATATTTACTCCCTTAGCACCTAATGCTGGACCTACGGGCGGTGCAGGGTTGGCTTGCCCACCTCTTATTTGTAATTTTATATATCCGCTAACTTGTTTCGCCATTTCTAAAAGTATTTATTAAGATTCCTTTTCAACTTGCATATAGTTCAATTCTAAAGGAGTTCTTCTTCCGAAAATTTTTACCATTACCTTTAGTTTTTTCTTTTCTTCATGAATCTCTTCAATTATTCCAGAGAAATTATTGAAGGGACCATCTGTTACTTTAATTGCTTCCCCAATTACAAATGGAACAGTGGGTAGTTCTCCTTGTTCAGCTAATTCATCAACTTTACCTAATATTCTGTTGATCTCAGATTGTCTCAAAGGTTCAGGAATGTCTTTGTTTCCAAGAAAACCTATAATTCCGTTGACATTTTTGATCGCATGTTCAACTTCTCCTACCAATGCTGCTTCTA